>JBARUP010000380.1:0-14563 GCA_049645805.1 Nodosilinea sp. | reverse complement strand
AATTATCCAGGGATGCCCTGGCACCAAGATGTTGAGCACAGAAGCGAGACCGGTGTTGACCAGCTCTAGCCTAGTAGCAGGTGGATGAGCACCTACAGGACGGGCAGCTGTGGCGATTAACACTAGTCCAACAACGCGGGTGGGATAGCGTAGGGCCAGCTCAATGGCCAAAATTCCCCCTAGGGACCAGCCCAGCACTAGACAGCGCTCTACCTTCTGGGCATCAAGCAGCTCAATTAGGTCGGTCAGGCTGTCCTCAAGCTCAAACGGCGATCGCGTGCGGCTGCGGCCGTAGCCGCGCAGATCGGGAGCTAGGGTTCGGTATTGATCGCTCAGGCTTTCGGTAAATACCGACATTGACTTAGCCGACCCAGGGTGCCCGTGCAGGCACAGAATGGGGAAGCCAGCCCCCTGGATGTCGCAGTAAAGTTGCATAGTGTGGGTTTTGACCCTTAGCTTAGCCCCCCCAACCTCAGTTTGGGTTCGAGCTTAGTCTAGATTTGAGTTTATCCAAGTCTTCAACAGTTAGATCGCTCGTCAGTCCTAGATCTAAATCAGCTAGATCCACAGTATCTCCGGCAATACCAAAGCTGCTCTTGACCTAGGGTTAGGTCCAGGTCAGTCGGGGAAAAGCGTCCCTGCATCATCTAATGCAGGGGCCATGCTCTGGTCCGAGCAGGGTGCAGCGGAGTCAGCTTTGCTCAGATCGTCTCCCATCGGTAGAGCGACCTCGCCCGAATTATCAAGGGAAATCGATGGGTGCGCGAGCCGCTGGCGAGCGGGCTGGAGATCAGCTTCAGCTGGGGTCTGTGCCGTAGAGCCGACGGGCAGGCTGCCCACCGTCAGGCAGTGGGCGATGGGCAGGTCTTTAGGGCTGGCTTCAGGCTGAGAAATAAGGCTTAAAGACTCTTGCTGGGTCTGGTGATGGAAGGCCGGGCCAGGTGGCTGAGGCTGAAGTTCATGCACTTCTACAGCGCGGTTCTCAACAGTCTGAATCGATGGCACCTGCCTCCCCAGGTGCCGAGATGATGGCACCTGAGCCTCTAGGGGTTGGGTCACTGTTTCAGCCTCCGGTAGCCTAGCCGCCTCTGCCGGGGTCGCTTCTGTAGAAAAGTTGAGCCTGGCTACGCTGGTGGAGCTAGGGGGGCTCAGGCGGGGTTCTGGGTTAAGGGGCAGACTCTCAGGAAGCGCGATCGCAGACTCGTGCTGAACAGTATGCTGGCTGCGGTGGAGCCTGGTTCTTGAAGCGAACGCTTCATCTCGCTGGGATGTCAGTGTGACGGCAGGCACGCTCGACTGGTGAGTAGTTTCCAAAGGCTCAGGCTCGGCTAGGGCTGAACCTACCGCCAGGGCAGAGCGTGCCGAGACAGTTGAAGGGGATGTCTCAGGGATGAGTGCTAGAGCGGCTTCAGGCAGCGGTGCAGGGATAGACTGCGCGGGATGAGTCGTCGCTACTAAGCCCACGCCGGGTTGCCCTAGTGGCGAACCGTGCAGCCTAGCCGTTGACACCTCCAGCGACTCGTTAGCTGTAGTAATGGCAGGGACGAGCTGCCGGGCTCGGGTGCTGTAGCCCTGATGTGGGGAGGGAACAGTAGGATAGCCGCGCACCTGGCCGCTAGAGGCAACTGGTCCCCGATCAATGGCACTGCTAGCTGCCGCTCTCAGCCCTAGTTCTGGAGCCGCGACATTGGGGCGCAGAGGGGTAGATGCAGTTCTCACCTCAGGTAAAGGTGGTAGAGCAGGGGGGGGAGGTAGAAAGGTTTCGCCCACCAGAATTGGTTGCGCCTGAGCAACGGGTTCTACCACGGCTTGGCGCACTGGATCAGACGGCACAGGGGCCGCGACAGCGGCTATGGGAGCGGTGGTTAAGGGAGTGTTAGACGCAAGTCTCGTCTCGCGCTGGGCTCGCAGGCGCTGCAGGCGTTCGCGCAGCTGCTCAGTCTGAGGCCGTATTTGCCCAGCACTACTCGACTGACTCACCTGAGACGATCGCGGGCTGAAGCGAGCGCGAGCGCTCAATCCCTGACTGGGACGAAGGTTGGTACGTGCCGTTGGGCTAGCGGCTGCTCTCAGCTCTGGCTGTGGGGTAATCTGAGCTGCGTCATCACTATCAATAGGGACCACCAGATCAGGGGAGCTGGATTGTTCGGTGCTGCAGGCGGCTAAAGCTAGCAGCCCGCTGCAAGAGGCTAGAGCCCAGACTCGCATAACTAAAGTTCCTAGGATGGGTCAGACTATCTGGTTCTCTCTACGACAGTCGAGCGGCCGATCAGCACAAACCCGGAGCGGAAGTATAAAGATTCTGCTGCATTCCGCTATGGTGACAGTGCACAGATCGCAGATCACAGAGATTTTTGAGCAGCACGAACAGAGCCTATGCAGGGTGAAATAGCGGCGCTGGTAGCGGCCTGTCTATGGGCGGCGGCCACGGTTATGTTCGGGCGTCTGGGCAAAGCGCTATCGCCCCTAGGCCTCAACTTGGCGAAGGGTGCTATTGCTTTGGCGCTGCTGACCGCGACCCTAGCGCTGCTAAGGCAAGGATCCGCTGGTCTAGATCGTCAGGCTATAGGCCTTCTAGCTCTCAGTGGCGGAGTGGGTATTGGCTGTGGGGATACCGCTTATTTTGCCGCCATCAATCGGCTTGGCCCCCGGCGGGCGCTGCTGCTTGAGACCCTAGCCGCACCGATCGCCGCCCTGATGGCCCTAGTTTTTTTGAAGGAGGCGCTCGGCGTTCAAGCCTGGCTAGGGATCGCCCTCACCTTGATAGGGGTAGTGTGGGTAATTGCGGAGCGGGTGCCTGAGAGCTCTGGACCAGTCCGCGACTATCGAGGCATTATCTACGGCGTGCTAGCCGCCGTTGGCCAGGCTACAGGGGCCGTCATGTCGAGGGCGGTGCTAGCGGATACGGCGGTAACCCCGCTCTGGAGTTCTCTACTGCGGCTGGTCGGAGGAGGGCTAGTTATTCTCACCATTCTGCAATCTCAAGGCTCGGTAGCTACAGCGCTGCGGCCCCTGAGATCGCCTCGCCTGCTGGCGGGCGTGGCCCTAGCGGCAGTATTGGGCACCTACCTGGCTATTTATCTACAGCAAATGGCCCTCAAATATGCCCCCACAGGCATCGCTCAGGCGCTGACCTCGACTAGCCCACTCTTCGTGCTACCCATGGCGGCAGCCCTAGGCGATCGCATTAGTTTGCGAGCGGTGGCGGGAGCAGTGGTGGCCCTAGCGGGTATCGCTATCTTAGTCAGCAGCTAGCCTTAGCTCGGCTAGCCGGGCGAATTGTCTGCCCCGGTTTGAGGAGGACCAGCTAGCTGAGTGGGATCTTTCGGGTCAATAGCGTAGGCAGCGCCAAACCCCATGATGAATCGTCCGCCCTGGGGGCTAAGGCAGAAAATCTGAAAATCCTCTAGCGATCGCAGCATCGTGATGATCTCGCCAAAGCGCTGCTCAAAGCGATCGGCTACAGCCTCCCAATCTGAGGTACCCCGAGGCCACAAACGAGCCAGACAATCGTAGTTGATGCGCTGACGAGCAAAGACCTGAGCCGCCTCAGCCTCGTCTTCAATCAGTAGAACGCTGGCGGTGCCAGTAGTTTGTAGATTGCGGGTATGGGCCGACAGGCCGCTAGTAAAAACATAAATCTGAGCGCTTTCATCGATAATGTACGGCGCGTAGCTGGCGTGAGGTAACCCTTCACCGTTGACAGTGCTCAGCATCAGACTGCGCACTCGATCGGGTAGCTGCTGGTAGGCCGCTAAAACTGCGTCGAAATTAGGCATAGCACTAGCAAACACGCTGTAGATATAACTGGGCATACTGTAGCTGCCGCTGCGGATTACGCTACAGTAATTGAAGTCTGGTTCTCTGGTATTATGTCGCGTTTATCCCGTCAGGTTCAGCCAGCTGAGGCCTATTTAGGCAAGCTAACCGATGCTGATTGGGCCACCCTAGTCAAGCGCGATGTTTTGGTCAAAGGGGGGCAGGGGCAGTACGGTCTTATGATTGCTACGACGGTTCCCCACGCTATAGCCTGGGAGGTGCTCACCGACTACGGCAGTTTCTATAAGTTTTTGCCTACGGTGGTTGGTAGCCGGGTGGTTGAATCTCGGGGCGATCGCATCATTGTTGAGCAAATCGATCGGCGTCGCATTCTACTCACCACGATGGAATCTAAGGTGCTGACCGAGAACCTAGAGCTAGACGAGCAGCAGATTAGCTTCCGCATGCTAGAGGGCAACCTAGAGTATATGTACGGCCACTGGCGCGTTGACGAGGCACCTGCGGTTTCAAACGGCGCACTATGCCTGCTATCCCAACAGGTCAGGGCCGAGGCTGACGTTGGCCCGTTCAAAGCCATGTTCTACAAACTCTTCGAGGCTAGCCTAGTCGATACTATCAAGGCTCTACGGGCGGAGATGGAGCGTCGGGTTAATTTGCCTAATCTTTAGCGAATATAAATTTTCAGGCATTTTTACTACATTCGACTAAAAATTTCTAGACTCGATCGCGCTTTACCCGATACTAATGAAGAAGCACCTCGTCTAGCGGTATAGGTCGTAAGCCTTTGCTAGCGCTTTGGTTGCCTCAAGGCATATCCCTGATCCCAGGCCGTTTTGTGGCACTCTGCTGCTCATTAACGGCCAGACAGCCCCAGCGCGAGTATGAGGAAATGGTAAAGACTCCTGAGAGTCTGTCTTCTGCCTTGGGTAATCTTAAGGAAAGTGCTGATAGCGATAGGTCGTCCATCTTGTTATTTGATTCTGGTGTTTGGGAATATGCACACTCCGCTTTCCAACAGTTTCAGCCACTATGCACCAGCGATCGACCATCTGTTGTTCTACAAAATCATCACGGATACCGACGGTATTCGGCTGCGTATCTGGGAAAGCGCCACTGACCTCGACCAAAGCCCCTCGCCCTATCTCTACATTCTCAATCTGCGAGTAGGCTCTATTGCTGAAGCTAAGAAGCGGCTTAAGACTCACCTGACCCTCAACGGTGGCACCCTCGCTACAGGTCAAACTCTGCCTTACAAAGGAAAAGTTAAGCTTATGCCCTACGCTACCTGGGAGGGCACCCACGGCGACTAGCCAGCACCGCTGCTTACTCTTGCCGCAGCTTGAAGGAGCGCTTGTTTAAAGCTGGATAGTAGCTGGCCACGATCGCGATCGCCGTCCACCACAGCGTACTAATTTGGGGCCGATACATCACCGTGTCGGCAATACCCTGGCCTAAAATACCGGCAATCGACGCGATCGCCCCCATTAGCCAGTAGCCCTGGGCTTCCTGAGCTGCCCGCAGTCGCTGAAGCTGTATCCAGCCCTGGTGAAAGATCAGCAGCAGCAGCCATAGAAACGTCAGCATTCCCACTAAGCCACCCTCCACCAGCACCTCCAGAAATACCGAATAGGCACTCAGGGCTGTATAGCGAGGGCGCTGAAACAGTGGATACACGGCATTAAAGGCATCATTACCGGGGCCGATGCCCAAAACAGGGCGGGCGCGAATCATATCGATAACCGCAGCCCACACGTTCATCCGAAAGTTGTTGCTGCTGTCGGCCCGACCCACAAAGATACTCAACACTCGCGCTCGCAACGAATCGACTGTTATAACGCCTAGCACCACCACAACTGCGGCCCCGCCCAGCAGCGCCGGTAGCGCCCAGCGCTTCCAAAAGGGTGAAAACCAGAGGCTCCAGTACTGCACCAGCAGGGTCATTAGCACAAAGCCAGCTATTAGAAAGCCAATCCAGCCGCCCCGGCTGAGGGTCAAGATGAGGCAGAGAGTATTGACTAAGGCGGCCAGCAGCGCCAGCCCTTTGGGCACCCAGCGGGGCCAGACAAACACCGCCGCCGCGCTCAGCATGATCCCCGGAATGAGATAGCCTGCCAGTAGGTTAGGGTTGCCCAAAAAACTGTACACCCGCGTCACGTCGGCCACTGCCGATTTGGTATCAACCCAGGTTGCCAGGGCGGTAGCGCCAAAAAAGTACTGCCGCAGCCCGTACACGGCCACGGGTAGAGTTGTCAAAATGTAGCCCAGAATCAGCAGCCCTCTGGCCCTTGGCTGCCGCGCCACTCGCGCCACCAGCAGAAACAGCAGAATGTTGAGCGATAGTTTAATTAATCCGGCAGCAGCGGCCGCCCGCACGGGCGACAGAACCGTAGCGGCAACCATAACGCTCCAGTACACCGCCACCGCCACGTGAATGGGTGACAGGCTAGCTCCAGCCTCAGCCTCGTCGGTAAGGGTGAGCAAGGCCCACAGCGCCGCCGCCGCCAGCAGCAGTACTCCAATCAGGGTTGTGGAGACGTAGGGGGCTAGAGCAATCAGAACAACTACAATGGTGAGACCAATCCAGTCGCCCCAGCGCAGCAGCCAGCTGCCCTGTCGCCACCCCCGCAGAGGCGCTAGCAGCTGGTGCAAAATACTGACCTCGCGCCATTGTGCAAAGGCAAAGGTCGACAGCGTAAGCTGGTGCCAAACAGAAGTTAGCATAGGACGACGGGTGCGATTAAATCTTTCCCATCATGCCAAGCTTTGGCAGAGTTGGCGCACTCGGTCAATTTATCTTGGCTGTGCAAAAAAACGAGGGCTAGCCCTCAATTTATTTGGTTGAGGGCCGAGAACTCACGCACAACCCTTAATCCTTCCGGCCACGGCCCTCACCTCAAACCCTTAAAAAACCGTTAGGAATCAAGAATGGTTCACGAGGCACGCAATGTTACGTAACAGCCCGGTAGCTTTGACTAGGGTTAGATGACGCCCTTAGAACCTCTGTTTACAATATGTGCAGTCGCAGAAGTTCCCTTGCCCCTCAATTTTTAGGAGAAACCTATGGCCAGCCTCTTAGATCAGCTCCGGCAAATGACCGTTGTTGTCGCCGATACCGGCGATATTCAAGCGATTGAAAAATTTACCCCCCGCGACGCCACCACCAACCCTTCGCTGATTACGGCGGCGGCACAGATGCCTCAGTACCAGGCCATTGTGGATGATACGCTGCTCAAGGCCAAGGCCGACTCGGGGAAGGGGGCCTCAGACAAAGATGTGGCTAACTTGGCCTTCAATCGTCTGGCGGTGGCCTTTGGCCACAAGATCTTGGGTATTATCCCCGGTCGGGTGTCTACCGAGGTCGATGCTCGCCTGAGCTACGATACCGAGGCCACCCTCGCCACCGCCCGCAATATTATTGAACAGTACGATGAGCTGGGCATCAAGCCGGAGCGGGTGCTGATTAAGATTGCCTCTACCTGGGAGGGCATCAAAGCGGCTGAGGTCCTCGAAAAAGAGGGTATCCACTGCAACCTGACGCTGCTGTTTGGTATCCACCAGGCGATCGCCTGCGCCGAGGCAGGCACTACGCTGATCTCTCCCTTTGTGGGCCGCATTCTCGACTGGCACAAAAAAGATACCGGCCGCGACGAGTATCCCTCCGACGAAGACCCCGGCGTAATGTCGGTAACCGAGATCTACAACTACTACAAAAAGTTTGGCTACGATACCGAGGTGATGGGAGCTAGCTTCCGTAACGTGGGCGAAATCACCGAGCTAGCGGGCTGTGACCTGTTGACCATTTCGCCTAAGCTTCTAGCCCAGCTAGACAGCACCCAGGAAAATTTGCCCCGCAAGCTCGATCCGGAAAAAGCTTCATCTCTAGATATTGAGAAAATTACCGTAGATGAGGCCACTTTTCGGTCAATGCACGAGAGCGATCGCATGGCGACCGAGAAGCTCGACGAAGGGATCAAAGGCTTTAGCAAAGCTCTAGAAAGCCTGGAAGACTTTCTGGCTGACCGCCTCACCCAGCTTACCCAGGGAGAAGAGCGGATCACCCATGCCCGCGACGACCTGTTCAAGGCCTACGACCTCGACGGCGATGGGTTTATCACTCGGGAAGAATGGCTGGGTACCGACGCCGTGTTTGATGCCCTCGACTTGGACCACGACGGCAAGCTCTCCCCAGCAGAAATTGGGGCTGGACTGGGAGCAGCTTTCCAAACAGCTTAGGAAATCAGAAGATTGCCCGCTTTAAGAACGGTAGAACTCGGGGGGCTTGAGGGCTTATATAGACTTGTACCCCTCTTGGAGGGGTATTTGTAGGGCGGGGTGGGTTCATCGTTGAGAACGGCTGGGGCTCAGATATCCGAGCAGGTTCAACTCGTGCAGGGTTCCTGAAAACGGCCTGATATTCGCCCCGAGGAGGGGGATGCGCTGCGCTACAGCCAGCGTGGGCGATGGCAACAGACTGCGATGGCATCATTAGCGCTACAGCGCTACTTGGCTCGGCTAAAGGCGATCGCCGCCGCAATAATTAAGCTGAGTAATGCCAAAGGCACCCAGAGGTCATTTGCCATCATCATAGGGCTACACCGTGTAGAGCGTGGGTGAACCATGACTGTATCTGACCGCGTGATCTTTCTGCAGGAGCGCACGCCCCTCAGTTTGCTACCGGCTACCACCCTAAACCCGCTGGCCCGACAGCTCAAAGAGGTTAGCCTAGCCGCAGGCGAAGCCGTGGTTGAGGCTGGGCAAGACCCCCAGGGGCTCTACGTTGTCTGGCAGGGTCGGCTCGAAACCGAGGCCGAGCTGGGCGGGGTTAGCTTTTTACCCGGTGCGGTGCTTAACTTAGAGGCGCTGCTGCTAGAGCAGCCGGTGGAGCAAACGGTGCGCGCGATCGTTGACAGCACGCTCTGGTTCATCGATCGCATGCGGTTCCAGGCTCTGGTAGAGCAGTACCCTGGCATTCTGAAAACCTTTACCCGACAGCTAGTAGACGCCGTCAAGCGGCTGTCGTTTCAGTTTGATCTTGAGCAAGAGCGCCAGGGGGTGCTGCGCCCCTACCAGGTGGCCAAGGCCAAGCGAGGCGTCATTGGCCGCAGCCGCTACGGCGATCGCCTCCGGGCCGAGATTCGCGAGGCGGCTAGCCACCGGCGCTCGGTGCTGATTTTTGGCGAGCCGGGGCTAGAGAAAGACAACCTGGCTGCCCTCATTCACTTTGGCTCGACCCAGCGGCGGCAGCCCATCATCCAGGTTAGCTGCGGCCAGCTCCAGGCCAGCGGGGCCGACCTGTTTGGGCGATCGGGGGGCAGGCTGGGGCTGCTGGGGGCGCTGGGTCGGGGCACGCTAGTGCTCAACAATCCTAGCGAGCTCGATGCCGACCTGGTAGAGCCCGTCGCGCAGCTGCTAGAAACCGGGCAGTACCGCCCCGTCAGCCGCAGCGGCAACACGCCTCCCCTGGTAACCGCCGAGGCCCGAGTGATTTTGATTTCCGAGCAGGCGGTGCCCGCCCTCGACGCGCTGGTGGGCGAAACCATCAAAGTGCCTCCCCTGCGGGTGCGCAAAGCCGACATTGAAGACTGGGTCAACTACTACCTGTCGCTAATCTGCCGTCGCCGGGGCACCGGGCGGGTCAAGGTCACCCCGGAAGCCATTCGTCGACTTCAGTCCTACGACTTTCCCAACAACCTGCGGGAGCTAGAAAACCTGGTGGAGCGAGCGTCGGCTCAGACTGCCGGGGGCGGGCTAATTACCGAAGAGACTATCTGGCCCGCCCAGAGCCGCAAGAAACAACTGCGGCTCAACTTGCTCAATCGCTACCCCGGCCTGCGGCGGTTCTTGCGCAGCTCCTGGTGGCCCGATCGCATCAACTACGGCGTTACCCTCACTCTGTTTGCGGTAGTCGTGGCGGTGCTCTGGCTTGGCCCCCAGCAGCGCGATGAGAATCTAGCCCTAACGGTGTTTTGGGCCTGGTGGTGGCCCCTAATTCTACTGGGGTTTCCCTTCGTGGGGCGGCTGTGGTGCTCGGTGTGCCCGTTTATGATTTATGGCGAAGTTACCCAGGCCATCTCCAAGCGGCTGTTTCCAGGCCGACTTCAGCGCTGGCCACGGCAGTCTGCCGAGCGCTGGGGGGCCTGGTTTCTGTTTGGCCTCTTTGTCCTAATTTTGGTGTGGGAAGAAGTCTGGCACCTGGAAGACACCGCCTACCTCTCCGCCTGCCTGCTGCTGCTGATTACCGCTGGAGCCATGATTTTCTCGGCTCTGTTTGAGCGGCGGTTTTGGTGCCGCTACCTGTGCCCCATCGGCGGTATGAACGGTATGTTCGCCAAGCTTTCGATGACTGAGCTGCGGGCGCAGCAGGGCACCTGCTCAGCGGAGTGCACCACCTACCAGTGCTACAAGGGCGGCCCGGCGAAGGGTGAAGGGCAGGAGACCCTTGGCTGCCCGCTGTACTCTCACCCCGCCCAGATGGAAGACAACCGCGACTGTGTACTGTGCATGACCTGTCTCAAGGCCTGCCCACACCGATCGGTTGAGCTTAACCTGCGCCCCCCTGGCATCGAGCTGTGGACTACCCACAAACCTCGCTCTGCTGAGGTGGCGCTGATGTTTTTGCTGCTGGGGGCGGTGTATTTACATCGCCTGCCCGAGCTACAGACCCGTTTAGGCATTGAGCTGCCGATAGAAACAGTGGTAGGGCACAGCCTGGTATCGGTGGGAGTGCTAGCGCTGCCAGCCCTAGTGCCCTTGACAATGGAGGGGATGCAAGGGCTGTGGCGTAGGGCTCGGGGGCTACCCAGACGCCCCTTCGTGCGGCTGGCCTACGGCTACCTACCCCTGGTGTGGGCGGCAAATCTGGCTCACTATCTGCGCTTAGGTTTGGGAGAGGGAGGGCGCATTTTGCCAGTGTCTTTAGCGACCTTTGGAGCCTCAGGGGCAAATTTGCCGGTTTGGGTTGCCCACCCCGCAGTGGTAGCCTTCTTGCAGGCTGTGACGCTGCTGCTGGGCATAGCGCTGTCGGTGTGGCTAACCGCTAAGATTTGCCGCCAGTCTGGCCCTCAACGATGGCTTCAGCATGCCTGTACAGGGTTGCTAGGGCTAAGTTTGTGGTGGCTGATTCCGGGGTTCTAAGAGCCTTTACACAACGCTGAAGATCTAGAAGATCTGAGCGCGGCAGCCCGGTAGCGGTTCTGGGTAAAGTTTCTAAGTAAAGTTTAAGCATGGGTTCTGGCTCCTAGTATTGCCCCCCACAGACGTCCCCCCTATGGTCTGATAGATTACGGCCTACTTCCAAGAGAGCATCTGCCTGAGCACACCTGCTTGAGCACACTTACTTTCACCACCTAAACCTTCAGGTTCGTCACGCTGATACGAGTTCCTTTTCGTCGGTTTTGCCTATGTTCCAGGAAAGCTCGCTGGACTTCAAGCTGGTTCAACGCGTCTGTCTGCTGCAGCAGGCCCTAGACCAGGCCAAAGCATCTCTAGAAGAGATGCAGGAGCAGCTGGTCAACCACCAGATGCTGCAGGCCCACCTTGCCCAAACCGAAGACTATTCCAACGTTCAGCAGAAAATTATTGTTAATCTCAAGCAGCAGCTCGAGGCCAAGGAGCACTGGCAGCACCAGGTGCTCGACCGGCTGCTGGGAAGCGTGAAAGAGCTGGTAACCAACCAGCAGCTCGAGCTTGAGCGGCTGCGGCTGCGCATTCAGCAGGGCCAAGCCGAGGTTCAAGACTATCTAATTCGGCTGAAAAATCACTACCAAAGCTTAGCCGCAGGCCTAGCAGCGACCGATGACCTCGACCTCAACTCTGAGGTTATGATTGCGCGATCGCTCACTGTTAGCCTCAGCAGCCAGCTGCAAGCGGCGCAACAGCACGTCCAGCACCTCGACACCACCGTCAATCGTTACCAGGTCACCCTAGCCCGTATGCAAGCCTACGCTAACGGTGCTAATCAGAGAGATGGATCGATGGAGGCGGCCTCCTTGCTGCTGCCTCCGGCCTCTTTGGCCCAGATTGAGGATGACGATCCGGTGGCGCTCAAGATGATCATCGAGACCCAGCGCCAAAAAATTACCGAACTCAGCGCCGAGCTAGGGAGGCAGTTTCATCAGCAAACCAGTCTCAAGTACCGCTGCCAGAAGATTGCCGCCGAGCGCGACGGCCTAAAGCAGCAGGCACTAACTCTCAGTTTAGAAAACGAAATTTTGCAGAAGCAGCGGCACCAGAACGACAGCGTGGGGTAGCGATCGGTCGCTTGGTCGGTTATTCAAAAATAGGCATCAAAAAGCCTTGAGCGAGCGCAGTCGGTTGATGGCCGCTGCCAACTCCAGGCCGCGAAAGCAGACTAGGTCACCCGTGGGCCACTCGGTCAAGCTGTCTAGCCCGTGCCGCTCAATATCGGCCATCACGGCGGCGATCGCCTCTGCGAGCGGGGTTGTAGTCGTCATTCGGTGACGCTGGGCGTAGACGATCGCCTGGGCGATTGCCCGCACCTGTCCGGGCTCTACCAGCTGCTCTACTGCCGTTAGATCGATGGCTTCGGCCCCAATTTGCAGCTGGTCAACGTCCCGCGCCCGGAGCTTAACGCTGCGCTTGCCCTGACTTGGGTCGATGCTGTCGGGCTTCACAGTACGGGGGGTGAGGGGGCCAAAGACAGATCCGCCCTCGCAATTGCGCGTTTTGAACGCTGCGGCGATCGTCCTAGCCCGCTGGGTCACGTCCTGGGGCACAAACTCGTCCATGGCGATGACTGTATCGGCCACGTCGAAGTAGTCGCCGCTGCCCCCCATCACCAGCACCGTGGAGATGCTGTAGTCGGCGTAGAGCTGCCCTACTTTGTCGATGAAGGGGGTAATCGGCTCGCGATCTTTGGCCACCAGGGCCTGCATACGGCGATCGCGGATCATAAAATTTGTGGCCGAGGTGTCTTCATCCACCAGCAGCGCTGTCGCTCCGGCCTCAATAGCTTCGATGATGCTAGCGGCCTGAGAGGTGCTACCGCTGGCGTTGGGCGTTGAGAAGGTCTTGGTCGACTTGCCCTGGGGCAGACTGCCAACGAATGGTGAAATATTAACTCCGGCAATGCTGCGGCCATCCTCGGCCCGCACCTTGACCGCCGCCGGATCGCTTACCACCTGGTGCCGCCCGTCGCCGGGCACGTGGTTGTAGACTCCCGCCTCGATTGCCCGCAGCAGCGTCGATTTGCCGTGGTACCCGCCCCCTACAATTAGCGTAATGCCCCGGCCTACCCCTAGGCCGCTCACCTCTCCGGCGTGGGGACAGGTGAGCGTTACCCGCAGAGCCGCTGGAGCGCGAAACGGCACGGCCTGATCCAGCGGCTTTTCGTCGACCCCGCTGCGGCGGGGCAAAATTGCCCCATCGGCCACAAAGGCGACCAGGTTTCGCTGGGCTAGCTGCGATCGCAGCGCTTCGGCATCCTCAACGGTTTCAACGTGGTGCTGTAGCTTCAGAGCATCAAGCGCCTCGTAGAAGAGGGTCTGCTGCACCAGCTCCGGCACGATGCTGCACAGCAAGACCGCCGCCTGCCGCCCGGCAATGCGCCGCCTAAAGGCAGGCAGGCCTGTGGTAAAGCGAAGCTCAACCGCCGCCGCACTAGCCCTGGCTGCACTGCGGTTGAGCACGGCCTGGCTGGGCTGCACGATGTCGATGATTCCGCTCTTGCCCGACCCGGCCTGGCGCTGGCTTCCCCGCGCGGCCCGGTAAAAGGCGCGGGTTAGGTAGTCGGCTAGAGCGATCGCCCGACAGGGCAAGGCCCAGAGATGCTCTGGAAACCCCGCGATCGTCTGTGGCACCACAACCCGGACTCGGCTCGGAGCCGCAAATGGGTCTGCCTGCACGTGGTCAATGTGCAGGGTAAAAGGGCCAAAGTCGTAGACCCCCTTGATTGCCTTATAGGCTCCGTAGCCCTGGCCGTCGAGACGATGTAGGTGATCGTAGAGACCGTTTGTGGCCATAGTACAGCAGCTATCGTGTAGCGTCGGTTACTGTCTGACTACGTCGGGCAGGGGGCGGTGGAGCCGGTATAACCACAGCAGCCCGGCGACGCCAAAGACGATGCCTGCCAAACTCACCATTTGAGCCATCTTTAGCGGTCCCAGCATGAGGCTATCGAGCCGCAGACCCTCAATCCAGAGGCGGCCCAGGCTGTAGGTCGCAAAGTAGACCAGAAAAACGGTGCCGGGCTTAAGCCGCTGGGGGTGGCGCAGGCCCCACAAGAAGAGCCAGAGCACTAGGCCCAGCACGCCCAGGTTCCACAGTGACTCATACAGAAAGGTGGGGTGGTAGTAGGCCACATCGCCGAGCCCCGGCGGTCGCTGGCTAGGGGGAATGTACACCCGCCAAGGCAGCGATGTGGGGCTGCCAAAGGCCTCGGAGTTGAAGAAATTGCCCCAGCGTCCAATGGCCTGTCCCAGCACCAAGGCGGGGGCAACTACGTCCGCCAGCTGCCAAAAGGAGAGTTTATAGCGGCGGGCAAACAGCAGCGCGGCGATCGCGCCCCCCAGGATGGCCCCGTGGATAGCGATCCCCCCCTGCCAAATGGCTAGGGCGCTGAGGGGGCGGTCGGCGTAGCGGCTCCACTCGAACAGCACGTAGTACAGGCGCGCGCCCGGCAGCGCCCCCAGCACCAGCCAGATCGCCAGATCGCCAATGCGCTCTGGGTCGAGGCCGCGCCGCTGCCCCAGCCGCTGGGCGAGAGCAATGCCCAGCAGCAAAGCGGTCGTAATCAGCAGACCGTACCACCGCACGGTGACAGGGC
>JBARUP010000379.1:0-4033 GCA_049645805.1 Nodosilinea sp. | reverse complement strand
GGCAAACCAGGCGTTGAGTTCACACACCAGCCGAGTGGGCGAACTCAGATTGCGAATTAGCCAGAGGACTTGGGCAGGCACGAGCGATTTCAGCACTACGGCAACTAGAGCCTGCTGCTGCTGGGCGCTGCGCCCCTGCATAATTTGTTTAGACAGATCAACAAAACCGCTGTAGCCGCTGCGAGCGGTACCTTTGCCCAACGCCTTGGCCATTTTGCGGCTAAACAGCCAGATGAAGAGGCGATCGCCTAGGCCATCGTGATAAACCGCTTTTTCTGTGGTGGGGCCAAGACCGGTAGCCGGGGGCGATGCCATGAACAACCGAGAATAATAACTGACTCCAGAGTAGTACTTATAAGCGTGGGCCGTCAGGGGTTAAGCCCTCTAAGCAAAAGCTAGCCCGCCCCGCTGCCGGCAAACTGCTGGGCATAGAACTTGGCGTAGCGGCTCTGGTTGGCCAGCAGCTCGCTGTGGGTACCGGCTTCGATCACTCGGCCTTTCTCCATAACCAAAATACGATCGGCATCGCGCACGGTGGCCAATCGGTGAGCGATGATAAATACGGTGCGATCGCTCATCAGTCGCTCTAGCGCCTCCTGCACCAGCGCCTCAGACTCAGCATCCAGCGCCGAGGTCGCCTCGTCGAGAATGAGAATGCGGGGGTTAAGCAGCACGGCGCGGGCGATCGCTACCCGCTGGCGCTGCCCCCCTGAGAGGTTTACCCCACGCTCGCCCATCCAGGTGTAGTAGCCCTGGGGAAACTGACTAATGAAGTCGTGGGCGTTGGCAATCCGGGCTGCCGCCTCGACATCAGCAATATCAAAATCTTTCTGGCCAAAGGCAATATTTTGCGCGATCGTTCCCGAAAACAGCGTGGTTTCCTGGGGCACAATGCCAATCTGACGCCGCAGGCTGCGTAGAGTAACCGTAGTAATATCAATGTCGTCAATAAAAATTTGGCCCACCTGAGGGTCGTAGAAACGGGGCAGCAGGTTGACCAAGGTAGACTTACCCGCTCCCGAGGAGCCCACTAGGGCGATTTGCTCGCCCGGCAGCGCCAGCAGGTCAAGGTCGCGCAGTACGGGCTCGTTGACCTCGTAGCCAAAGGTAACGTTGCGGTACTCAACCCGCCCGGTCAACTGGGGCATATCAGCCGCCGCAGGCAGTTCTCGCACCGCTGGCTCGATGTTGAGCAGCTCAATTATCCGGTCAACAGAAGCCTCACCCTGCTTAAACTCGCCGTAGTTGATGATGACGTGGTTGACCGGGTCGATCAGCATCAAAGCAGCAACCACGTAGCTGCCAAAGGAAGCCCCGGTTAGGTTGCCCTCGGCGATTTGCCAGGTACCTACCAGCAAAATCAGCATCACTACTACAGCGTAGGTAAAGCCCACCACCGGATACTGCACAGCCTGTAGCCAGGCCGCCTTGTACTTAGCCTGTCGATTTTTCTCGGCTTCTTGGGTAAACCGCTCGACCTCGTACTCTTCGGCAGCAAAGGCTCGCACGAGGCGAATGCCGCTAAACACCTCAGTCACCAGCGACGATAGGTCAGACACCAGGTTTTGGCTGCGCCGCGAGAACTTCAGCATTTGCTCGCCAAACCACCCCGCCAGAATGGCCAAAATAGGCACCAGCACCACAGCCGTGAGGGTGAGCTGCCAGTTGAGGTAGACCATATAGCCCAGCACGACGACTAGCTGCAGCACCGAAGGCAGAAAGTCGTGGAACAGTTTTTGCACCACCTCACCGATGCGGTCGATGTCTTCGGTGAGCCGGTAGGAGAGATCGCCCGTTTGGCTACGCTCAAAGTAGGTCAGGCTGAGGCGGTGAATATGGGTGTAGACGTCGCGCCGCAGATTAAAGGCTACTTCTAAGGCGGCTTTAGCCATGAGCGAGTCTTGAATGTATTGCCCTACCTTCTGGATCGCAAACCCGGCCATAGTAATAGCAATGAACCGACCCACTATCGGCACATTGCCCGCTGCTAGCTGAGCCAAAATATTGCCTGACAGCCAGGCCAAAATAGGCCAGAAAGAAACGAAGATAATGGTTCCTAGCAGCGCCTGGAAGATAGTGGGCCACTCTTGCCGTACGTAGGGAGCCAACGTCCAGTAGTTTGAACCTTGGGAGGGGCGTGGGGTCAAGGGGAACCTTCGCTAGGGGCAATCACTGTTCAACCACGCTACCAGGTTTATGCTCGATCTGTATTAAGCTCTATGCCATTTCACGTCCCAGATCAAGCCTTTATGCTGCCCTTTCAAAGCAAGGCACTACAATCGACCCGTAGCCTCGCGTTGGATGGATGAATTGCGGATGCCCACGGTTGTTGTCGCTACCGGAAACCCCGGCAAGCTGAAGGAAATGCAGGTCTACTTAGATGACCTAGGCTGGCAGCTCGAACTCAAGCCCCAGGAGCTAGATATTGAGGAAACCGGCACCACTTTTCTAGAGAATGCTCGCCTCAAGGCAGCGGGAGTTGCCAAGGCGCTGAAGCAGTGGGCGATCGCCGATGACTCTGGCCTTGCCGTCACGGCCCTGGGCGGTGCTCCCGGCATCTACTCAGCTCGCTACGCCGACAGCGACCCAGCTAGAATCAAGCGCCTCCTGCTGGAGATGGAGAGAGTTAGCGATCGCAGCGCCCGGTTTGTTTGCGCGCTAGCGCTGGCCAATCCGGCAGGAGAGATTGTGCTTGAAACCGAAGGCCTTTGCCAGGGCGAGATCTTGCTAGCCCCCCAAGGCGCGGACGGGTTTGGCTATGACCCCATTTTTTACGTGCCTGCGCTAGGCCAGAGCTTTGCCGAAATGCAGCCCGCCCAAAAAGAGGCGATCAGCCACCGAGGCGTAGCCTTTGGTCAGCTGATGCCCGATCTGAAAAAAATATCTCTAGGATGAGTTAGGCCCACCCTAGAGATAACGCTAGCTATTGCCCGCAGCGGCGCGCTCGCCACTCAGAGCGTTACGCTTCTCGACTATCGAGGAAGTCTTGCAGCTGCCCCAGGGCAGCCCGACCAATGTTAAACACAGCCCAGCTTGCAGCTATAGCAATCGGTAGTAAAACAACAACGACTCGCCAGTCCATCGGGCATGCCCTCCTAAATCAGCTTTACTTAAATAGTCGTCACAATTTTCTCATAATGTACACCACATAGGGCGTCTCAGTCATAGAAATTTAGCAATCCGCTCCGAGGTGAGCCGCCTCTCCTCACCGGTCTCCCTAGGTCCTGCCCTCCGCTTAGCAGTTCGTCCTTCCGCTTAGTGATGACGGGCACTGCCGCTCCAGACTTTAGGAACGAGGGTTGACTAACCCAATCCTTAATCACCTCGCAACAGCTCAGAAGATAAGCATAAACCAATTAGAAAGGGAATCCAAGGTGTTTAGCACTGTGCGAGGCAGCCCCCTTCAAGACTACGGCAGCAGCCTAAATAATTCTCCGCCTACTAATTTTTAGGCACAACAAGGACAGCTTTCAATAATTCTCTAGCGGCTATTTTTTCTAGTGCAAGCATCCTCTAAAATTCTTTAAGTCAGAGAATAAAGATAATCAAAACTATCAGTCCTATTCTTCCGCCAGAATTATTAATTTGTGAAAACTTTGCGTATCAAGGACGGAGTAGTTCTGTAATTTGATACTTAACCTGTCTTGGCTTCAAGGATGTTAAGCCTGCTTGCTGAATCGTTCTTAAAAGACGGGTCAGCATCTCACAGGTTTAGCTGCCAAAATGCTGTAACCCTTCGCCTTAGTCTTCTTTCACTGGCTAGCCAAATGAAAGACGCCAGGGTCTTAGATCAGCTTTATGATGTCTAAAATAGCTTATTCAAGCTTTCTATAGGCTCAATTACTTTTGTCTATTACATAGGAAGCGCCTTAATCCGCTCTGTGTTATCGAGTAGAAGAGAGGAGAGTCCCATGACCATAAGTCCCCCTGAACCGGGACAAAAAGTCAGGGTCGTGGTTGATAAAGACCCAGTGCCAGTCTCATTTGAGCGATGGGGTAAGCCGGGCCACTTCGACCGCACACTGGCTAAGGG
>JBARUP010000378.1:0-3588 GCA_049645805.1 Nodosilinea sp. | reverse complement strand
AGCTGGAGCGAATCTGCGATCGCAAGAACACACAGAGTCAGCGAGCAAGCCTGTCGCCAGCGGAGTCGCGGCAGCTTCCTGCCGTTGGCCACAGGAGTCATCTCCAAGAGCGGCGGTCGGTCAACTTTGAAATGGACCGTCTGAGATAGACAGTCCAGCGATATTAGCCAGGTCTACGGAGAGATAAGGAGAAAAAGGAATGCTGGCGAAACGGATTGTGCCCTGTTTAGACGTGAAAGCCGGACGGGTTGTAAAAGGGGTCAACTTTGTCGATCTACGCGATGCGGGTGATCCAGTGGAGCTAGCCCAGGCCTATAACCAGGCAGGAGCCGATGAGCTAGTCTTTCTCGACATCACGGCTACCCACGAAGACCGCGACATTATTTACGACGTGGTGTATCGCACCGCCGAGCAGGTGTTTATTCCGCTGACGGTGGGCGGCGGGGTGCAATCCTTAGAGACTATTAAGAAGCTGTTACGAGCCGGAGCCGATAAAGTCAGCATTAACTCGGCGGCGGTCAGACGGCCCGAGCTTGTGAGGGAGGCCAGCGATCGCTTTGGGGCTCAGTGCATTGTGGTGGCCATTGACGCTCGCCGCCGTGAAGACCCCGCTCAGCCTGGCTGGGATGTCTACGTACGAGGCGGACGCGAAAACACCGGGCTAGACGCTTTAGCCTGGGCAGAAACCATCGTTAGCCATGGGGCTGGCGAACTGCTGGTCACCAGCATGGATGCCGACGGCACGCAGGCGGGCTATGACCTAGCGCTCACCCGCGCTATTGCCGACCGAGTGCCGGTGCCGGTAATCGCCTCTGGCGGAGCGGGCAGCTGCGATCACATCCACCAGGCCCTAACCGAGGGTAGGGCAGAGGCGGCGCTGCTGGCCTCACTACTGCACTACGGACAGCTGACGGTGGGGCAGGTGAAAGAATATTTGCGCGATCGCCAGGTGCCAGTACGCTTGACCTAGATCACCAAAAGCGAAAACATTCTGTGGAAATCCGACTGCTTTATGAATGCCTGTTACGATGTGTAACAGATAGGTTAGAAGCATTAAGCTCAAAAGCTTTTTACCTTCAAAACCATAGATTCTACTGTCGACACCCTTAGCCTAGATTACCTTCCATGCTGCTGCTCATCCTGACTATCGTTATTGCTCTGGTTGCCTGGGCGCTCCGGTTGATGGAGCAGGCTGTAAAGGGTCAGGAATTCTCCCTGATGCTGGCAGGTTTTTTGGTTGCTTCCTCTGCCGCTGCTTTGATGGGCGTCTACTTCTTGATGGGCAACTATCTTCTCTACATGGATAGCGCCACTCCCCAGATGTCGGTAATGGAGCCCCTCGACATGCCCTACTCAATATACGCCAGCGCTGCCGTGCCTGACTCGTCCATCCCCATGGTTGACTGGCTAACCCAGGCAGATTAGGGCACTAGCGAACGCTAGAGTACTGCTTTTCACAGCGTCAATCCCCACGCCGACTAGGCCGCCAGTGTTTTCCCTTGGCGGTCTGATTTTGTCGAGACCTGAAAGTATTCAATCTGAGAAAGTATCCGCACTTCAGACGCTGAACTGAGCAAAATGGGCTGGGCTTAACGACATCCTGAATGGGTATTTAGCTAGAGCCCTCTAAGCCTTATCACTGCTTGCCCCGTCACTACTTGCCTCGTAACTAATTAAGGGCACTCCAGGTTGCAGGCCCAACAATGCCGTCTACAGTGAGGCTGTTAGCCGCCTGGGCCTGCCGCACTGAGGCCTCGGTTTGGCTGCCGAAGATACCGTCGATTGCACCACTATAAAATCCTTTAGTCTTCAATCGCTGCTGCAGCTGACGCACGGAATCGCCTTCCATTCCGGGGCGCAGCACAGGCAGCGTTGCGGCAGCAGTCGTGCTAGCCGGGGGTGTAGTGGCTGGGGGCGTGGTGGCTGGGGGCGTGGTGGCTGGGGGCGTAGTGGCCGGAGGCGTGGTGCTAGCGGTCATGTCCGTAGGCGGGTTAGCTTCGCCTGGAGGGGTAGGAAACAGCCGACTCCAGGTAGCCGGGCCAACAATACCGTCGGCAGTAATACCAGCGGCGGTTTGAAAGCGGCGGGTAGCGACAGCGGTGTCTTCCTGATAGACACCGGATACCGGACCGGGGTAGTACCCCAGCAGTATCAGCATTGACTGTAGTTCTCGCACCGACTCGCCCTGACTACCAAGCTGAAGGGTAGGCCGAACAATTCGCCCACCGCTAACTGTAGGTACGGCGGGCTGAGTTACCGGCACAGCCTCTTCAGCAGGAGCCTGCGCCTGGGCCGATTCACCAGCACTGCTGACCAGAACGAGCGCTATAGCCACTCCCCAAAAACCAGGACTAGCCCAGCCTGGGGCAGCCCGTTTCATAAAGGAGTGAGGGCAGAACATAAACTTGGCTCCAGACAAAGGTGACGGTAAGCGCATACGCATGGGGGCTTGACAGCAAGCATTATAGGATTGCTCTCGAGAAATACGCCACTGCACCCCATAAAGTTCACTATCGGGGTTCATTTCCTAAACCCTCTGCCTAAATTTCACGACTAGAACCCCGGTCTTAGGCGTTCAGACCTTATAAAGACACACTAGACTGGAGGCCGAAACTAAAGACCGCAACAGAGGTAGAGAAAATATGCAGCCACGCCCAGGGGCAGGGTCGCTGCCGGATCGAGTAGGGGCCGCCCTAGAGGCCGTTGTGATCAGCGATCGCTGGGTCGTCGCTCGTCAGAGCGGCGCAGAAACCCAGCCGGGGTGGCAGCGAGGACTGCTGCAGGTTTCCCACGCCTGCATCCAGGGCGACTCGCTTCGATCTCAGCGGTGGCAAACCCACTTTCAAACGCTGCCCGATACGGCGGCTGTGCTGCTTAACGCCTTACCATACCTATGGCTGCAAGCCGACGCCCACCGTCACCACCGGGCGGCGGTGGCGGGGTGGGCTACCGGGCTGGGGCGATCGCCCGCGACAACAGCAGCCTGCGAGGCTTTGTTTGACCTCATCTGCCAGGGAATGACCCTTGAAAATAAGCCGGGTCCGGCCAGCGTCTCGCTGGTACCCCCGGCTAGCGCTTCGGCAAACGTCCATCTTCTGGAGTCAGCCCGGCAGCTTGTCGCTCAGAGTCAGGGTGAGTTTGCCATAGTGCTGGGTCGAGCCCACCGCCTCGGCTGGGCCGCAGCGGAGGTAGCGCTAGCTGGGCTACTGGTGGGGCTAACAGGCGGACGAGCTGCGGTAGGGGCTCACCTACGCCAGCGATGGCTGGAATACCATGATGATGCTGGACAGGATGGCTGGACTGGGCTGTCCAGTTATGACTTAGAATCGATCGCGCTTGGTCTTCACCATCGCTGGGCGGGAGGCGGCGCTGGCGATCGCACCGAGCACTCTCCATTTCCTCTGGGTGTTAAGGTTTAGGGCAAAAGATAAAGGCGTTGACCAAAGCCGCCGCCTATAATGGCGTTTGAGAGGCTCCGGCTGGACCGACCGTTCTAGCAGGCGACGGATTAAGGGGTTTTCTCAGGCTGCTTATACCTACACCGGCTGCCTGCCCTGGGGTTCCTCGGCCTCTACCCACCCCTCTAGC
>JBARUP010000377.1:0-15468 GCA_049645805.1 Nodosilinea sp. | reverse complement strand
GGCACTGCCTTAGGGAAGACAAGCTTGGGAGGCCAGACTAAAACACAAAAGGGTTCAGGCATTATTGCCTGAACCCTTCTAGCGCCAAGCGCTGAATCTAAACTAAGTCGCAGGGACTCGGGCGAAGCAAAGCCCTAGCGCTTAGTAGCCGCCACCACGGGAGAAGCTGTCGCCACCACCCCGGCGACCACCGCCACCGCCAAAGGAGCTGCCGCCGCGATCTTCGCGGGGCTTAGCTTTGTTGACCTTGAGGTCGCGGCCCATCCACTCTGCGCCGTCTAGGGCTTCGATGGCAGCGGTTTCTTCTGCATCGGCAGCCATTTCTACGAATGCGAAACCGCGCATGCGCCCGGTTTCACGATCGGTGGGGAGCTGAACCCGCTTAACAGACCCGTACTCTGCAAATACAGCGGTGAGGTCCTCAGCGGTAGCATCATAGGACAGGTTGCCTACGTAAATTGACATGTTGGTCTCCAAAAGTTAAAGGACGTGTAGAGCAAAAATTTGGAGAGAAGTCTGTCAATGGGAAAAACGGAAAAACGCGTTAGTACTAAAAACAAATACTGCTAACCAATCTCTATATCTCTTGAGACACATTAGCATGTTTGAAAAGACAATGATGCATGGAGCCATACCAAATAGTCTTGAATCTCAGGCAGAACCTATTTA
This sequence comes from Nodosilinea sp., assembly GCA_049645805.1. Lineage (GTDB taxonomy): Bacteria > Cyanobacteriota > Cyanobacteriia > Phormidesmidales > Phormidesmidaceae > Nodosilinea. The sequence continues at coordinate 14,799 of JBARUP010000377.1, read as the reverse complement.
ATGCGGGCTGCGTCGCAGCTAGCGCTTGTTTGCTAAGATTTGTGTTTTGGCTGTGGCGCTGGACTGGGGCATCGCCGTGGGAGAATGGACGTTTCCTTGGGACTGAAACGTATGCCCGCTGCCTATATCGAGAACGAAGCCGAGTTTGACACGCTGCTCGGCGCAGAGTCAGTGTTTGTAGTTGACTGCACAGCGGCCTGGTGCGGCCCCTGCAAGCTGGTTGCACCTTTGATCGATCAGCTAGCCGACGAGTATGGCGATCGCGTCAAAGTTCTCAAGCTCGATCTAGATACTAACCAAGCTGTGGCTAAGCGATACGGCATTCGCAGCATTCCTGCCGTGATGTTTTTCCAGCAGGGCGACGTGGCGGAGACCCTGGTAGGTGCGAAAAAATACGACGAATACGACGCCACGCTAGGCAAGTACCTGGGCCAATAGTATAGATAGCGGCACAGAGCTAGACGGGGGTGAACCGCTCGCCCCTGCCCCTGCACGGTGCCAGGAAGATTCGCCCCTACGAATGATTCCTGGCCGCTGGCTTCGTTAGAGAGGGGTTCAGCGCCTGCTGTCACCGCATTTAAGGATCTAGGCAGAACGCCCCCGCCCCCGTAGACTGGGGACAGCCGATTGATCCAACAGCAGCAGGCGATATGGAAATTCTTTTTGTGGCAGCGGAGGCAGCGCCCCTAGCCAAGGTTGGCGGCATGGGCGACGTGGTAGGTTCGCTACCCAAGGTGTTGCGCAAAATGGGACACGATGTTCGCATCTTTATGCCTTACTACGGCTTTATGCCCGATAAAGTCGATGTCCCAGAAGATCCGGTGTGGCGGGGCACCGCGATGTTTAATGACTTCGCGCTGTACGAAACGGTCTTGCCCGAATCCGACGTACCGGTGTACCTGTTTGGCCATCCTGCCTTTGATCCCCGCAAGATCTACGGCGGCGACGACGAGGCCTGGCGGTTTACCTTCTTTGCCAACGGCGCGGCGGAGTTTGCCTGGAACTACTGGAAGCCGCAGGTTATGCACTGCCACGACTGGCACACGGGCATGATTCCGGTTTGGATGCACGGCTCACCTGACATTAGCACCGTGTTTACTATTCATAACTTGGCCTACCAAGGGCCGTGGCGATGGGAGCTAGAGCGCATAACCTGGTGCCCGTGGTACATGCAGGGACATAACACCATGGCAGCGGCAGTGCAGTTTGCCGATCGCGTCAACACGGTGTCGCCCACCTACGCCCAGCAGATTCAAACCGCTGACTATGGCGAGGATCTAGAGGGGCTGCTGTCGTTTATCAGCGGCAAGATGGCCGGTGTTCTCAACGGCATTGATGACGAGTCCTACAACCCGGCCACCGATCGATACATTACCAAGTCCTTTGACGCCAACACCCTGGAGAACCGTCGCGTTAATAAGGTGGCTATTCAAGAAGAGCTGGGGCTAGAGATAAACTCCAAGGCATTCCTAGTCGGTCTTGTGGGTCGCTTAGTAGAGCAAAAGGGCCTAGATCTGATTCTGCAAATTCTGGACCGATTTCTCTCTTACACCGACGCGCAGTTTATTTTGCTGGGCACGGGCGATCGCTACTACGAAACCCAGCTGTGGCAGATGGCTAGCCGCTACCGAGGCCGCATGGCCACCTATCTGCTTTACAGCGAAGGTATAGGCCGCCGCATCTACTCTGGAGCGGACGCGTTTCTAATGCCGTCGCGGTTTGAGCCCTGCGGCATTAGCCAGATGATTGCCATGCGCTACGGCTGCATTCCGGTAGTGCGGCGCACGGGCGGGCTAGTAGATACGGTGCAGCATCACGATCCTGAACGCCAGGCGGGCACCGGCTACTGCTTCGACCGCTACGAGCCGCTAGATTTGTTTACCTGCCTGATTCGCGCCTGGGAAGGCTACCGCTACAAAGATGCGTGGCGGGCGCTTCAGCAGCGCGCTATGGCCCAAGACTTCAGCTGGGACAAATCAGCGGTTGACTACATCAGGCTCTACAGCGAAATGCTGGGCCTAGACTACCGCAACCAGCTGCCCCAGACCGACCCGGATCCAACGCTGAATTCAAAAGATTCAGTGGCCACTGTCGACGCTTCACTGACCGCTCCCAGTACCTTGAACGGATAGTGAACACCGCCGTCTGTGATTTTTGAGCTTTTTGTGGCTAAGGAATAAGGCAGATTAGTAGTTGCTGTTACACAAGGCACCTATGAGTGAGGGCGACGATTCGGCAGTGGAGAAGGTGATTTCCTTTGAAAAAGTAGACGCGCCTAGGCGTCGTCATATTGTGCTGACATCTCATCCCGGTCGATCGGGGCTCAAGGGTACTCCAATTCACTGGGGGGATGGCGATCCCCTGCGGCGAGGGGCGATTGTAGCGACCGTCGCCAACCCTAGCCACCGCAACGCCATTGGCACCCATTCTGGCTCCTACGCGGTGTATCGTGCCTTAGCCGTAGCCAGCGGAGATTTGCAGGCTGACCATCGGCCTGACTTCACCAATACCTCGCCGACGATCGCAATTGGCCCTCACCCCAGCTGGGCTGACCCCGAGAAAATTGTTTCCCTCGACCCCTTTGGCGCTCTGGTAGGGGAGGTGTATTGCTCGCTACTGACCGAAGGCATTGACCTGCGCCCAACCATTGCTGTTACCCGTGCCCACATTCAGATGCCAGAGCTGCAGGAGGCGGTGCGGCTGGGGCTACTGCAAGAAGATGGCAAGATCGTGAAGTCGGGCGGCAACCTAGTGGTAACCAAGGCGGCGATCGAGCCAGTGTGGTACCTGCCGGGCATGGCCCAGCGCCTGAACGTGAGTGAGGATGACCTGCGCTACGCCCTATTTGAGCAGACCGGCGGTATGTTTCCAGAACTGGTGACGCGGTTTGATCTAAAGGTGTTTTTACCCCCAATTGGGGGCATTACCGTATACATCGTCGGGGATCTAGATGCTATTACTGACCCGGCTCGCCCCCTAGCCGCGCGCGTCCACGACGAGTGCAACGGCTCTGACGTATTTGGCTCAGATATCTGCACCTGCCGCCCTTACCTGGTGCACGGTCTAGAAGAATGCGTTACTACCGCCCAGCAGGGTGGTACGGGGATCATCGTCTACTTTCGCAAAGAGGGACGAGCCCTAGGCGAGGTAACCAAGTTTTTGGTCTACAACGCCCGCAAGCGCCAGGAGGGGGGCGATCGCGCCGATGCGTACTTTGCCCGCACCGAGTGCGTAGCCGGGGTACAGGACGTGCGCTTTCAGGAGTTTATGCCCGACGTGCTGCACTGGCTAGGCGTGACCCGCATCGATCGCTTTGTGTCAATGAGCGACATGAAGTACAACGCTATCGTGCGATCGGGCATCGAAATTGGGGAACGAGTGCCTATTCCTGAAGAGCTAGTGCCCTTAGACGCGCGGGTAGAGATTGAGGCAAAAAAAGCAGCGGGATACTACACCGAAGCTGCCGTACCAACGGAGGAAGATTTGGCGCAGATCAAGGGTCGAGATTTGGTGGAGTAGCGATGGCTCTTGACGACGACAGAACAGTGAGCGCCCGCACGACAGTGGCGTATTTGCAGAGCCCGGAGGCGATTCGCGATCGCACCCGCGCCCTGTTTGCCCTAGCCCAGCAAGACCAGCTCCAGCACTTTCGCTACCACCCAGAAGCCCTGCCCGCCGCTGCCAACTACGTGCTGAGAGTCATGCAGCAGCAGTATCCTAGCGGCAGCGTGCCCTTTCACTCGCGCTGGCGGCACTTTGAGGTCTCGGGGCAGTCGCGCCTAGAAGCGCTCTCTCAGCTCTCTCTTCTATCACCGCTAGAACAGGCCCGACTCAAAGTCGATCTGGCTATCACCAGCGTTCTCCTCGATGCGGGAACGGGAGGTCAGTGGCAATATACAGAGCCCGCAACAGGGCTAGTGTTTCAACGCTCAGAGGGGCTAGCGATCGCTAGCTTGCACAGCTTTGCGGCAGGGCTATTCTCCAGCCAGCCCGACATTCCGTGGCAGGCCGACGCTAGCGGACTCCGGCAGCTAACGGTAGACCAGCTGGCTCAGGCATTTCAGGTCAGCGATGATAATCCTCTCCTAGGGCTTGAGGGGCGAGTCACTCTGCTCCAAAAGCTCGGCCATACCCTGCTCCAAAAGCCTCAGCTATTTGGAACGGTTCCCAGACCCGGCGGCTTGGTGGACTACTGGCAGCAGCAGGCCCGTGACGGGCAGTTGTCAGCAGTAGTCATTCTGCAAACGATTCTCGCAGGCTTAGGGCCGATCTGGCCAGGGAGAGTCGAGGTTGCAGGCACAAATCTCGGCGACGTGTGGCCCCACCCCCAGCTGCCCGACAATGGTCTCGGCAGCAACCTAGTGCCCTTTCACAAACTCTCCCAGTGGCTCACCTATTCTCTGCTAGAACCCCTGCAAGACCTAGGCCTGACTATCACGGACTTAGATCAGCTTACGGGCCTGGCAGAGTATCGCAACGGCGGCTTGTTTGTAGACTGCGGCGTGCTCAGTCTTAAAGATCCCGCTGCGGCTGAGAGAGCCCATGCCCCTGGATCACCGCTAATTGTCGAGTGGCGCGCCCTCACCCTCTGCTTGCTGGATGACCTAGCCGCCCACCTGCGACAGGCCCTAGACCTAGACGCCACCGCTCTGCCCCTGGTGAAAATTCTCCAGGGCGGCACCTGGACTGCGGGCCGCAAGATTGCCGCCGAGAAGCGCCCTAGCGGAAGACCGCCAGTTCGGCTAGACAGCGATGGCACCGTGTTTTGAGGAAGACCCGCAGGGCTTAAATCTGCCTAGCAAATTTAACCCTGCTGAGCTGGCGTCTTCCCGTGCCGCAGGCTATCTGGTCAACCCTGCAATTTGGCTGATTGAAATATAGTTTGGCTGACTCGCCACGTCATTTAGCCAGCGACAGATGCTGGGAAACCGCTCTAGGTCAAAGCCGCCCTCGGAGGCCAGGTGGGTGTAGGCGTAGAGGGCAATATCGACGATGGTGTACTGCTCAACAAAGTACTGGTGCCCTGTCAAATGCTGCTCCATTACCGCCAGAGCTTGGTAGCCCTGCTCCTGCTTGTAGGGTAAGGCAGCTTGCTGATAGTCATTTAGATCGGGTAGATCGGGCGCGTGGCAGAGCCAAAATCGAGGTGTAGCAATGTTGGGCTCGTGGCTGTACTGCTCAAAAAATAGCCAGCTCAGCACCTGAGTCTGGGCCAGCTTATCCTCTGGCCAGAAAGCCGTCTCCTGAGCCAGATAAAACAGTATTGCGTTGGATTCGGCTAGGTAGTGGCCAGGGGCAATTTCTAGAATCGGAATACGCCCGTTGGGGTTTTTAGCAAGAAAATCTGGCGATCGCGTTTCGCCCTTGAGAATGTCAAGCGCAACATACTCAAAAGGGGTACCGAGCTGAGTCAGCAGCAGCCTGACCTTGTAGCCATTGCCCGAGGGGGGGTAATCGTAGAGACGATACATAGCTCATCTGCCAAAGATGCTTAAGGTGTGGTCTCCGGAAAACCTCTACCCATTCCCTGAGGGGAGTCAAACGAGCGGCAGCGTCCCCGGAGAGAAAAACGAGCGAAGACCGAGAGATGCCTCGACTAGTCCTGCTGATTTGAGAACTGGCGCGCCCCGATCGCGGCCAAAACCGCTGCTGCGACCACTAAAACTGGAATCGTAAACCAGGGAAACTCAGCTAGGGGCTGGTAAGCAGCGGCCCGCAGGCCAATTGTGGTGTAGGTCAGCGGCAGCAGGTAAACAATCGCCTTGAGAGCCACGGGCAGCGTGCTGGGGTCGAAGAACGTGCCGCCCAAAAACGACATCGGCACAATCAAGAAGTTGTTGAACAGGCCCACGCTTTCTAAAGACTTCACGTTGAGCCCGACAATTACCCCAAGCCCGGCAAAGACAGCGCAGTTGAGCACCACCAGCAGCAAAAAGAGCGGGTTGACAAAGCTCCAGAACCGCCCGGTAAAGAGAATAGCCACCAAAATCACCGAGCTTGCCGTCATCAGCCCGCGCACAATGCCCGCCAGCATTTTACCGAGGTGCAGCGCCAGGGGGTGAACTGGGTAAAGCAGCATCTCTTCAAAGGTCTTGGTAAAGAGGCGATCGCCGCAGATCGAGAACGTGGTGCCACCGAAGCTAATCACCATCGACGATAGCGCTACCATACCCGGCAGGATGAACTCTAAATAGTTCTCGCCCGCCGGAGGCGTCGTTACCTGGTCAATGGCGCTGCCCAGGCCCAGGCCAAAGGCCAGAATGTAGATCAAAGGCGACACCAGCCCCGATGCGGCCACCTGGGGAATGCGCACCCGCAGATCGAGCCAGTCGCCCCAAAACACCGTCAGCATATCGGCCCACAGAGTGCGCAGGGGCAGTGCTGCGACCTGCTGCTGGCGAGGGCGAGAGAGGATGTTAGTCAAGGGAACGGGCTCCTGCAATGTTTCTTAATAGCCTGTTACTAGCTTACGCCCTGGCTATCCTCAAAGAAAGTGGTCCTAGGACATAAACCCCGCCAACATCTAGATCAAGGGACTTGCCAACAGGAAAACTCTAGGGTTTGGAAGAGACAGCTAAAAGGCGATGAACGTATATATCTATTTCGTTAAAGATATAAAAAGTTAGACAGCGCCTGTGGGTTAACTCCAGATTCCTAGCATGGAGGTATGGGCACGCTGGCGCAGCTCTAGGTAAGTATTGCTGACCCCTGCCGCTAATTGACCTGTTTCTGGGCGGAGTCTGCGATCGCCTACGCTCACGTTCATCACGCTTACTTAAAGAACTCTTACAAGGTGGCGACATGGTAGCGACATCCGTGGTTCAGCCCTCCCCGGCCCAGCGCGATCGGCAGCTCGTGCTCTGGCTTGACCAGCTCCGCCTAGAGGACGTGCCCATTGTGGGCGGCAAGAACGCGTCCCTGGGAGAAATGATTCAGCAGCTTACGCCTAAGGGCATTCGGGTGCCGTTGGGGTTTGCCACCACCTCCTTTGCCTATCGCTACTTTATCGAGAAAACTAGGCTCGATGCTCAGCTGCGCGCGGTGCTCAGCGATTTCGACATCAACGATGTTACCGAACTGCGGCGGCGGGGACGCAAGGCGCGATCGCTGATTCTCAACGCCGCGTTCCCTGACGACCTCAAGGCCGCTATTCTCAACGCCTATCACCAGATGTGCGAAACGGCGGGCCAGAGCCTCTGCCTGAGCGATTCTTGCCTACAGGACAGCGCCTACACCGAAGTTGACGTAGCCGTACGCTCCTCGGCCACCGCCGAAGACCTGCCTGATGCTAGCTTTGCCGGTCAGCAAGAAACCTACCTCAACGTCTACGGCGACCAGGCGATACTGATTGCCTGCAAAAAGTGCTATGCCTCGCTGTTTACCGATCGCGCTATTTCCTACCGCACCACCAAAGCCTTCGACCACTTTGATGTGGCCCTCTCCGTGTGCATTCAGCGTATGGTGCGCTCAGACCTGGCCACCTCCGGCGTGATGTTCTCGATTGATACCGAGACCGGCTTTCAGAATGCCGTACTGATTACCGCCGCCTACGGTCTGGGTGAGAATGTGGTGCAGGGCAGCGTTAACCCTGACGAATACACCGTGTTTAAGCCCACCCTTAAAAGCGGCCACGCTCCCATTCTCAACAAGCGATTGGGTACCAAGGCCCTCAGAATGGTCTACGACACCACAGGCACCGAGCTAACCAAGAACGAGGCGGTACCCCTGGCCGACCAGGCCCGCTTTGCGATTGACGACGACGACATTCTGCAGCTGGCCCACTGGGCCTGCACCATCGAAGAACACTACACCCAGCTGCGCGGCACCAGCAGCCCTATGGATATCGAGTGGGCCAAGGACGGCCTCACGGGCGAGCTGTCTGTGGTTCAGGCGCGACCTGAAACGGTGCAGTCGCAAAAATCTCAGACCGAGCTGCGATCGTACATTCTTGACGTGCCCAACGGGGTACAGCCCGTTGCCAGAGGCCGCGCCGTGGGCGATTTAATCGGCGCGGGCAGCGCCTGCGTCATTCTTGACCTGCATCAGATTGCCCAGTTTCGCCCAGGCGAAGTGCTGGTTACCGCTCGCACCGACCCCGACTGGGAACCGATTATGCAGCAGGCCAGCGCGATTGTCACCGACCAGGGCGGGCGCACCTGCCACGCCGCTATCATTGCGCGGGAATTGGGTATACCCGCGATCGTCGGGTGCGACAACGCCACCCATCTGCTCACTACCGCAGAAGCCGTCACCGTAACCTGCGCCGGAGGCGAAGAGGGCCTAATCTACCGGGGCGAACTGCCCTACCGGGTCGAAACCACCCAGCTCGACAGCCTGCCCGAAACCCGCACCAAAATTATGATGAACGTGGGCAACCCGGAGCTAGCCTTCACCCTGGCGGCACTGCCCAGCGATGGCGTCGGTCTAGCCCGACTAGAGTTCATCATTGCCAACCACATCCAGGTGCATCCCCTCGCCCTGCTCAACTTTGACAAACTGTCCGACGGCAGCGAAAAGCGACAGATCGACCAGCTTACCGCCCTCTACAGCCACAAGCCCGACTACTTTGTCGATAAGCTGGCCCAGGGAGTAGGCACCCTGGCCGCTGCCTTTTACCCCAAACCCGTCGTTGTTCGTCTTTCAGATTTGAAAAGCAACGAGTATGCTCACCTGCTCGGCGGCAGCACCTTTGAACCCGCCGAAGAAAACCCGATGATCGGCTGGCGCGGGGCCGCGCGCTACTACGACGATCGCTATCGCGACGGCTTTGCCCTCGAATGTCAAGCTCTCAGGCGGGTTCGCAACGATATGGGCCTCGACAACGTAATTCTGATGGTGCCCTTCTGCCGCACCCCCGACGAAGGTCGCCGAGTGCTCGAAGAAATGGCTAAACACGGCCTAGTGCAGGGCGAAAACGGGCTGCAAGTCTATGTTATGTGCGAGCTGCCTAACAACGTGGTGCTGGCCGACGAATTTAGCCAGGTTTTCGACGGCTTTTCTATCGGTTCGAATGACCTCACTCAGCTCACCCTGGGCCTTGATCGCGACTCCGCTTTGGTGGCTCATTTGTTTGATGAGCGCAGCCCGGGGGTCAAGAGCATTGTAAAAATGGCGATTCAAAGCGCAAAGAAAAACAACCGCAAAATCGGCATCTGTGGTCAGGGGCCGAGTGACTACCCCGAGTTCGCTCGCTTTTTAGTCGAGCAGGGCATTGACTCAATTAGCCTCAACCCCGACACGGTGATCAAAACCCGCCTAGAGATCGCCGACATGGAGCAGCAAATGGAGCGAGAGCTTTAGACTCCAGGATTCTTGAAGAGCCCTGGAGTCTGAACCTGGAGGATGGCGAACTATTCGGTCAGCACGGTTTTAGTAAGAATGGCCATCCAGGCTTGGGGGTCGCTGGGCGGTGTTGACTCGGTGCCGCTCGGCGGCACAGGGACGGGTTCGCTCCAATCGTTGGGGTCAGCGTAGCCGAGGGCGTGGAGGATTTTGATGGTGCGATCGATGCCTGCTAGGCTGCCGTAGAGCATGTGGCGCACCCGTTCTGGGGTCAGGGACCGGGTTCCTCTGTCGTTAGATCCGGAGCTAGGTGGCACCGGCAGGGACCCGGCCTCTTGGTTGTCGCTAGCATCTGGTTCGAGATATTCAAACATCGGTTCTGCTTCCTTTTTGGTTGAAGAAAACAGAACGCGAAAACCCTAGCCACCCGCAGCGGAAGTGCAAACTGGGGGGGCTAGGGTACCATAACCTTAGCCTCGCAATCTGCTGTCTAGATTTGCGGGGTTAGCTGTTCGTAGGTGTTGAGAGCACCTGCGGGCAGCGCCAGAGTTTTCGAGTTCTGTGTAGCCACCGCTCGGGTTGAACGGCTTAATGAATGAGAATACTGGTGCAGGCGCTACTCGTCAACCGTATAGCGAAAGATAGGGGCGTGGGGAGAGGCTGTGCGATCGCAGCAGGTTTCTCTGCGCTCGATCTCCGTTCCGATTTTGGTGGGTCAATTCGTCAGCCTGCTCATTTCTGCGGCATTTACGGCTTCAAGCCAGCTGATCGTCGAGTTCCAACCGCGAAACACAGTCCCGAAGTTCCCAGTGCCCCGCTTGTCTTGCTTTTGCAGCTGATTGTGAGAAAAAGCTATTTGTAGCATCGCTGTGAAACTGCTCTTGGATGAAAACCTCTCAGATTGGGTTGTTCACAAGATTGTCAATTTTACCCTGATTCTGAGCATATCGAAACCCTGGTGCTTACAAATGCTGATGATGGCAGAATCTAGGAATACGCCAAGACAAATAAATTTTTAGTTGTTTCCAAAAGTTCTGACTTTTACCAACGAAGTTTACTTTAAGTAGGAAGACATAATCAAATATAAGACCGTGAAATATAAGACCGTGTAGGTTGCGGTTGAGGAACGAAACCCAACGCCCGCACGGGTTACGCTATCGCTAACCTATCCTATATTTGAATTAGCCCAGCTACTTATGACTATCCACCCAAGTTCTTTTTACCTTCGGATTGACAACAGTCGAACGTTAAAGATTGTTCAGATTTTGAGAAATGATTTTGACACGATCAGTTAGTTTTAAGATAGAGAATCGGAAAGTACTATCGTGTTAGTATAGTGCGAAACCGCCGTATAACAAACCGCTTGCACCTGACCATGTCAAGGTTATTAGTTGAGTCCGCGAGGTTGCTAGCAGTAGTGAAGCGGAGTTAGGCCTTAAGATTGGCTGTTTTCTAATGCCCGAGGTAGAGTTCGAAACCAGGCGTACCGTAGTTCGAAGGCGGAGAAAATCTGACCTTAAGGCTTTGCTTTCTGTCTATGGCGATAAAGAACTGATGCGGTGGGTAGATGACGGTGAACCGATTTCAAATGCTGACGCGAAGAGATGGCTAGATGTAACTCGCACGAATAACTCGCACGAACTATGAGAAGCGTGGTTATGGCATGTTCGCTGTTGAAATGCGTTCGTGACCTGAAGTTATTGGTTTCTGTGGCATTGTTCATCCGCATGGGCAAGATGAGCCCGAAGTCAAATACGCATACTCTCGCCGCTACTGGAGGCAGAGAATCGCAACTGAGGTAGCAAAGGGATTAATCGAGTACGGGGAGGCTAAACACGGGCTAAAGCACATCATTGCCACTACCGCGCCGGAGAACATCGCATCTCATCGGATTCTTTTGAAGGCCGGTATGCGGCAAGGGGCATTGCGCGAGGAGAGTGACGGCAGCCAAACTCAATTGTTCGTATGGCGGAGGTGGCAGGAGACCTAACATAGTTCCTGTAGACGGCTACAGTCTCCCCAAGACCTGCACTTTTCGGCAAAATTTAGTGTGTTGAAATCTGAGTGATGCAGTAAGCTTATCGGCAGGCTAGGGGAAATAGTAGCCAAAATCGCCTCTGAAACAACAGATTCAGAGCGGTACAGGTAGGCCCAGCACAATTGGCCAGCACAAAAGTTTGAAGGGTTTTGAGGAGTAACTCCATGAAAAGCTTAGGGCGTTGGATGGGGCATGCCGCAGGGGCCGTCCTAATGGCGGTGGGTGCGGCTGCGGGTGCAGTCCTTGCACCAGAGGCGGCTGAGGCCCAGGTAGCCTACGGCAGCTACGTCGGTGTTGGTGCTGGTGTCGGCGTTACTAGCGATGCGGCTACTGGTCAAGGCAGTGGTGTGCAGGGGGTTATTTCGGGTCGCTATCGGCTGTTGCAGTACCCTGTCTCGCTGCGGGCTCAGGCTTTTCTATTTGGCGGCGAGTTTGCCTTCGTGCCCACAGTTTCCTACGACGTGCCCCTCAGCTGGAACGCCGACGCGTACGTGGGCGCTGGAGCGGCCTTTGTGGGCGGCGGTAATGATACCTCTATCGTGGGCGACAAGACCTCCTTCGTTATTCAGCCCGGTGTTGACTATCTGTTCCCCAACAGCAACTTGGTTGCCTTTGGCAACGCCATTTTTGCTTTTGATGCTTACCGGCAGGGCGGCAATATGGCTATTACTGTGCAGGGCGGGGTTGGTCTTCAGTTTTAATTCTTTGGAATTTTGACCTTAGATTGGGCTTGCGACAGTTTAGCCTTTTCGACGCGATTTTGCCTTCGGCTGTCTGATATCTAGATGGCTGAAGGCTTTGTTTTAGCTATGTTTGGCGAACCAGGACAGATGTATTAAGATTGTCTGCATCAAGGTGGCTAGTGTCGCGCAGTAGCCACCAATGCAGAGGATTTTTCCATGGGCACGAGTCAGCCGCTGGGTTCGGTAATCCAGGGTTCGCTGAGTCAGGGGCTTGAGGTACGCCTGCACCCCGATATCTCGGTGGAAGACATGCGGGTTGGTAAGTTTTTGGTGGTGCAGGGGCGGCGATCGCAGTTTTTCTGCATGCTCACCGACGTTACTCTGGGCACCGGCAGCAACCGCATCTTAGCTCATCCTCCCGAGCCCTCAAATTTGTTTTTGCAGGAGGTGCTGGCGGGCACGGGTACCTACGGCACCATCAACCTGACGCCAATGCTGATGTTTACTCACCAAGAGGACGAAGGCAAAAGGCGAAAGGCGAAAGGCAAAAGCAAGGAGAGTAGCTACGCAGCTCTAGAGGTGCAGAGCAATGCCGACGTAGAGCTGCTGCCGGTAAAGACGATTCCGGCCCACTTTAGCCAGGTGCACGACGCCAGCGATCGCGACTTTCGGATTATCTTTGGCTGGGAAGACGACCCTCATCGGCGAAACTTTGCCATTGGTCAGCCCATTGACATGGAGGTGCCTGTTTGCATCGACCTCGATCGTTTTGTAGAGCGCAGCAACGGCATCTTTGGCAAATCGGGCACCGGCAAATCATTCCTGACCCGGCTGCTGCTAGCGGGGATAATTCAGCGTCAGGCCGCCGTAAACCTAATCTTTGACATGCACTCCGAGTACGGCTGGGAGGCGGTCAGCGAAGGCAAACAGTTCAGCACGGTAAAGGGGCTGCGGCAGCTCTTTCCGGGTCAGGTGCAGATGTTTACTCTCGACCCCGAGGCCACCAAGCGACGCGGGGTGCGCGATGCCCAGGAGCTTTACATTAGCTTTGACCAAATTGACGTGGAAGACCTAAACCTGGTGCGGGGCGAGCTCAACCTGTCGGAAGCTAGCCTAGAGAACGCCATCATTCTGCGCAACGAGTTTGGCAAAGCCTGGATCAACCGCCTGTTGACTATGACTAACGAGGAGATTCAGGAATTCTGCGAGACCAAAATGGGCAGCAAGTCCTCAATTATGGCCCTGCAGCGCAAGCTTACCCGCCTGGCCGATATCAAATACATGAAAGCCGCCAGCGGCAACAACTACATTCAGCAAATTCTAGCGGCGATTGACGACGGCAAGCACGTAGTGGTGGAGTTTGGCTCTCAGTCAAACATGCTGGCCTACATGCTGGCCACCAACGTCATTGCCCGCCGCATCCACGCTAGCTACGTCAAGAAGGCCGATCGCTTCTTGCAGACTAAAAACATCGTGGACCGCCCCCGCCAGCTGATGATTACTATTGAAGAAGCCCACCGCTTTCTTGACCCAGCTACGGCCCGGCAGACGATTTTCGGCACCATTGCCCGCGAAATGCGCAAGTACTTCGTCACCCTGCTGGTAGTCGACCAGCGGCCCTCAGGCATTGATAACGAGGTGATGTCACAGATTGGCACCCGCATTACCGCCCTGCTCAACGATGAAAAAGACATTGACGCGATTTTTACCGGCGTTTCGGGGGGGCAGAGCCTGCGATCGGTGCTGGCCAAGCTTGACTCCAAGCAGCAGGCCCTAGTGCTCGGTCATGCGGTACCGATGCCCGTGGTGGTGCGCACTCGTCCCTACGACAGCACCTTTTATGCCCAGGTGGGTGCCACCGCTTGGGAAGACCTGCCCGACGAGGTGGTGTTTCGAGCCTCAGAGGTAGCGCGAGCTGATCTAGGATTTTAGGGCGATCGCCCCCCCGCCCATCACTATCCTGACGTGATACCCTGGGAGCTAGTCACTGACGTCTACACCTCAAGAAGGCGCGAAATTTGTACTTTTACCGGGGCAAAAATACAGCGCTCAACCTAACTGAGAATAAGTGGTCTTACCACTTCCCTAACCCTAATTTTCAAAGTATGGTTGATGTGCCTAGCGGCTGAGGTGGCCGCTCATTGTTTGTCACTATTTATCGCTTTTTCGAGTTCCTGTGTATTATTCGACCGCAGCTGGGCTGATCACCCGCTAAGTTAATGAGTAGACTGGGAAACGGCATCTTCCCCTCTTCATGAGGTCAGGACAAACAAACACTATGGCTAATCCACCGGGGCAATCCCTAGACCGCACGGCCAACTCAGAAATTCGCCACTACTACCAATCGCATCGGCTCTTTCGCGATCGCTACCGTGTGCTTAAGAAGCTGGGTCAGGGCGGCTTTGGGGTTACCTATTTAGCCCAAAACGCTACCCTGCCGGGAGAGCCCTACTGCGTCATCAAGCAGCTCTGTCCCAAGGCTGGTAGCGAGCTTTCCCTAGAGCGGGCTAAGGTGCGGTTTCGTCGGGAGGCTAGGGCATTGGCTAACCTAGGCAGCCATTCCCAAATTCCTCAGCTGCTCGACTACTTCACCAACGGCGGTGAGTTTTACCTGGTTCAGGACTATATCCACGGTGAAACTCTGGCCCAGGAGGTGCGTCGTCAGGGACGACTGACCGAGGCCCAGGTGAAGTACTTTTTGCGCGAGCTGATGCCGGTGGTGCGCTTCATTCACCGCAACCGGATTATTCACCGCGACATCAAACCCCCCAACATTATTCGCAGCGAGCGCGATCG
>JBARUP010000376.1:0-9939 GCA_049645805.1 Nodosilinea sp. | reverse complement strand
AAAGTGAATTCTATCAGCGATATGCAGGCAATTAAAATGCGCATGCCGGGGCTGGGCGGCGAGGTGCTAAAGCGCATGGGAGCCGACGCCCAAAACCTGCCGCCCAATGAGATTTTACTGGGCCTAGAGCGGGGCAGCATCGACGCGGCGGAGTGGGTAGGCCCCTACGAAGATGAAAAACTGGGACTCAATCAGTACGCCCCCTATTACTACTATCCCGGCTGGCACGAACCCGGCACAACCTACGAACTCGTCGTTAACCAGACCGCCTGGGAGCGGCTGCCGACCGAGTACCAGCAGGCCATTGAGCTAGCTTCCTTCGAAGCTCAGGTCAAGATGCTGGCCCAGTACGACGCGGTTAATCGGGAAGCCCTACAGCGGCTGATTAGCTCCGGCACCGAGCTGATCTCCTACACCCCAGAAATCATCAAAGGGGCCCGCACGGCAGCTAATGATCTCTATGCCGAGTACGCCAGCCAAGACGCCAGCTTCCGGCAAATCTACGACAACTGGAATGCTTTCCGAGGGGAAATCTATCGCTGGAACAGCATAAACGAGCGCAGCTTTGCCGATCTGATTTTCGCTGATTCCTAGCGATCGCTCAGCCCCCATCACTCAGATTATTTGTCAATTCAACTAGGAAGCGTGCCATGACTGCCCCCGGTCAAAATACCCAAGATAACCCCAAGCAGCTAGCCGACTCAAAAGCCGATGGCGGAGCTACCCGCTCGCTCCTTAGCCAGCTAGCCAGCCAGCCTCTATCAGCCTTTAGGCGCTGGCGAGGCGTTGCTTATACACCATCACAATCAAACCAAGACGGCGCTGCCGTAGCTGATGTTGCGAAACAGTGGCGTGGCGTTAGCTACAACATCTCCATGCCGTCGACCGCCGAAGATTACTCTGTTTCCTTTGGTGACGATGCCACCTACAACACCCCTCCTAAAGGCCTCGGTATTGGCTTAAAGGCAACCCTTCTAGCCGCGCTGTTTGGCGTACTGCCCGTGCTGGTTGTTGGTAACGTAGCCTATCGCTCAGCCAACCAGTCGATCACAGAGCGGATTGCTCAGGAAGAAATTACCGGAGTAGACCAGCTCTCTGACCAGCTGCGCCGGTTTTTGCAGGAGCGGGTGGCTAACGTCAGCACCATTGCCAACATCACCCAAGAGTCTACGCTATTTGTCAGCGAGCTGGAGTCGGGCGAAAAGGCGCTCGGCGTGGAAACGCTGGGCCGAGAGCTGACTCAGTTTGTGCAAGACTATCGCACCTACTCCAGCCTAGGGATATTCGATCTCAATGGCGAGGTTCTGGTGCAGTCTCTAGGCTCTGCTCGGGAGCTAAACCAGAGGGAAGCAGCCTATTTTCAGCAGGTGCTGGCCACTCAGGCACCGGTAGTTAGCGAACCAATAGCGGTAGAGTCTGCCGTGGCCGATACGGCGGCTATCTATGTGGCGGCACCGATTGAGGATGCTGCCGGGACACTGCTTGGGGTAGTCGTAGCCAAAATTCCGGTGGAGTTTGTGGGTAACGCGATTCTCCGTACCGCTAGTTTGGGTGAGGGTACCCAGTACAAGCTGGTAGACAGCTCCGGCAAGATCTTTCAGAGCCTGCCTGCCGATCCTGACAATCCCCAGGTGGGCTTGCCTCTAGCGGATCTGCTGGGCAGATTTCCCGATGTCAACACTCAGAAACAGCGCCAGGCCTGGATCGAAACGTCTCAGGGGCAGGAGGCTTTAAATGCCTATGCTCCCCTACAGGGATTTGATGCTCTGAACTGGAGTGTGGTTACCTCTAGCGATACCGACCTAGCCTTTTTGCCCCAGCGCCAGCTGCTGCAAACCATTTTGCTGGGTACGCTACTGACCGGAGTAACAGCAGTACTGCTGGGCATCGTGTTGGCTAGACGGGCGACCCGACCCGTTACCCAGGCGGCAAAAGCGGTTGAGCTGCTAGGTCAGGGCCAGCTCGACACTCGCGTACCGGTGCGGGGCCGTGATGAACTGGCGGTGCTAGGAGCCAACGTAAACCGCATGGGGGCCCAGATTCAGAGTTTATTGACGACCCTGCGGCGGAATGCGGAGCAGCTGGGTCTGCAAAATGACGTGCTAGCTGATTTAGCCCGTAACGAAGCGCTAATTCAGGGCGATGCCCAGGCGGCAGCGACCTCCTTTGGTGAAGCGGTCGCCCGCACGCTCAATCTCCACAGCGTTAGCGTCTGGCTACACCGTCCAGAGCAAAAGGCGCTGCTGTGTTTGTCCCGCTATCAGCCGGAAAGAGATACAGCAGACGAGGTTCCTCTAAATACTGATGAGGTGCCAGAGTATTTTGGGTCGATCGCTCAGAACCAGGTTCTAAGCCTAACCGACGTCGGCAGCCATTTGGCTGGCCGGGAACTGCTGTCTAAAAACGCCCTGACCCCGGCTACTGTTTCCCTGCTAGAAGTGCCGATTCAGATTAGCGGTGTCGTGGTCGGTAGCCTGCGCTGCGAGCACAGCGGCAGCCTCCGCTCCTGGCGGGCTGAAGAGCAAACCTTTATCGGCTCCGTTGCTAACTTAATTTCGCTAGCGCTGGAGAGCGAGTTCCTTCAGGGAGAGGTGAGTCATCTACTAGATATCGTGTCGGAGGTAGAAGAAGGCAACCTGACCGTTGCAGCTCGGGTGAGCGATCGCACCACCGGCCTCGTAGCCGACACCTTCAACCGTCTCATTGAGCGACTGTCAGGCGTGATGCAGCAGGTGAGCGATACGGCTCAGCAGGTGACAGCAGGCGCAAACCAGCAAAAAACTCAGGCTGGCCTGATTGCCGTCAACGCCGAGAAGCAGGCCACTGGGGTAAACCAGATTCTGCAGCTAACGGCCCAGGTAGAGACCCTGGCCCAGGCGACCGCTCGCCAGGTTGAAACGACCAGCACCTCGCTGAAGGCTGTTCAGACAACGGTGACCGCTGGTCAGCAGGCCATTACCGACCTAACGGCAGGGATCGACATCTTGCAGGAGGGCAGCGATCGCATCATTCAGCAGATGAAAACCCTGGGAGAGTTTGTCGGCCTTGCCGATCAGTTCGTTCAGGATCAGACCCAGGTGGCCTCCCTCACCCAGACCCTAGCTCTCAATGCTTCTCTAGTCGCCGCCCGAGCCGCTGAACAGCGCGACCCCCGCCAGTTTGTGGTGGCCGCGCGGGAGTTTAGCTCTATCGCCAACCAGGTTAGCCAGCTAGCTCAGCAAACCAACAACAGCCTGACGACCCTAGAGCAGCGCAGCGCTCAGATTCAAAGCGTCGTATTTACGGTCGACGCCGACGTGCAGCGGCTGGGCGGTCTGGTAGAAGGGTTTACCCAGGGCGTCGGCCAGTCTCGTCAGGTATTTGATGACGTGCAGACCGTTACGGTAGCGGCGGTCGATGCTGAAACGGCGGTTACCCAGGCGAGCCAAGACATTGTGGGAGCGGTTCAGGAAGCGGCGGCGGTGGTGCGCATCATTACCGACATTGCCACCCAAACCGCCGCCCTCACCCAGGACAACCGTCTGCAGTCAGAGCAGATGGAAGCTCAGTCGTATCAGCTCCTAGAAACTATTCGGTTCTTCCAGCTGCCCGCTGCCCGCGACGGTGCAGAGCTAGCCGCCGCCACCGATTCAGCCGCCTAGCCGCCGCTAGACTACCGCCACCGCTCTAGCCCCGTTCTCCTCTCGTATTATTCAGGTAATCTCCATGTCAACTACCGTTCCTCCCCGGCCTCGAACAAAACTAGCTCCTCGTAAATTCGAGGCTCCTCAGGGCGATCGCCCCGAATCGCGGCCGACTGGGATCGGGCGGCGGTGGCAGGCAGCGCTGCTGGCGATCGCCGTAGGGGTAGTGCCGACGGTCACCATCGGTGGACTAGCGGCCTGGATGCTGCGCCATGACGGCATTCGTAACGCTGAGCAGCAGCAGCTAGCGCAGACGCAGCTGCTAGCGGATCGCCTGCAGGGGTTTCTAGCAGAGCGGGCTCGGGATGCCGAGCTGGTAGCTAATCTGGCCGTCTTTGCGGAGGCCGACCGCCGCCAGGCGGCGGCGCAGAAACAGGTGCTCAATCAGCTGGTGGCCGAGAGCGAGGCCGTCGGCGCGGCTTTTCTAGACCCCCAGGGCAACCCCCTAGCGCAGTCTGACACAAGCCCGCTGCCCGCTCTGGGCGATCGCGGCTCTGTTCAGCAGGCCATTCAGTCGCGCCAGGTTGCCCTAGCTGCGCTGGATACCGAAACCAACGCTCCGGGACAGGTCGAGCTGGTAGCACCGGTCATCGATCGCGCTAGCGGTCAGCCGGTAGGTGTCATCTGGATGCAGATTCCCCTGGCTGCGATCGCGCCGCTGTTTGAGCGTCATCTAGACGCCGAGCGGGGATGGTATATCTTTACCGGAGCAGGCGAGCTAGTTGCCGGTAGCCAGCCAGACTACCTGGGCCGCACCGTCGATCAGTCCTTTGCTGGCATCGCGGCGCAGCACACTTCCCGCCAGCCGTCCGCCGCCGTGCTCCCGTCCCCCAGCGGCGATACTCTTGTGAGCTACGCGCCTGTGGAGAGCATCGACGGCCTGGGTGACCCTGACCTAGGGACACTGCTGACCGTTCCGGCAATCGCCCTGAGCCCACCGCGACAGATGGGGCTCTTGCTGCTGGCTACGGCGGCGGCGGCGGCGGCTGGAGCGATCGCTCTAGTCTGGTTTGCCAGACGCCGCGCGGCTCCCCTTATGGCAGCTACCCAAGCAATCGAAAACCTGAGGCAGGGAGAGTTTGACAGCCGCCTCTTGGTTCGAGGTGAAGGCGAGGTGGCTGTCCTCAACGCCACTGTCAACCAGCTAGCTCAGCACCTGCAAGGGTCTTTTGCCAGCCTTGAGCAGACCCAGGCCGAGCTAGAGCAGCAGCTAGGGCAGCACACCACCGCCCTAGACGACCGGGCCAAAGCGCTGCAGCACGAAGTAGAACAGCTTCTGAGCGCCTTTTCGTCTGTCCGGATGGGTGACTTGACCGTTACGACGGCGGACCTCACGGCGATCGATCCGGTGGCAGACGCTTTCAATCAGTGCGTTGAGCGTCTGGGGCAAATTTTAGCAGCGGTGTCAGAAATCGCCGCAGAGGTAACCGAGGCGGCTAGCGGCACGACGGCGCTAGTAGTGGATACGGTCGGTCAGGCTGAGCAGCAGGTGCTGTCTGTTAGTCAGGTGCAGGCGCTGGTCGAAACAATGCTAACTCTGTCCCGCGATAATCGGCAGCAGGTCACTGTAACCGTTGACGCCATCGCCCACAGCCAGACAGCCGTGGCCCAGGGGCAGCAGGACATCGATGCCATGAACCGCGACGTGGACAGCCTGCAGCGCGAAACCCAGCAGATTGTTGGACGAGCCCAGACTCTAACCAGCTACGTCGATCTTGCGGCCCAGTTCGTCAAGGACCAAAAGCGGATTGCGGCCCTGACTCGGGTGCTGGCCCTAAACGCCTCGATGCTCTCAACCCGTGCCTCCGAACAGCAGGACCCGGCTCAGTTTGCCGCTGTAACTCGGGAGTTTGAGACCGTCGCCAGTCAGGTTAACGATCTTGCCGACCAAACAAACCAGAGTCTAGTGGTACTGCAGCGGCGTACCGAACAGATTCAAACCGTAGTCTCGGGGCTGAATCACGACGTGGAGGACATCAGCCAGCAGGCAGACAGTCTTACCGCCGGTATCGGCCAGTCCAGTCTGACCTTTAGTCAGATTCGCGCCGCCATGGCTGAGGCGACAACCCTAGGGCCGCAGGTGACCCAGGCTAGTCAAGCGATCGCCGACGGGGTCAAAACTACCCTAGAGTCTGTCCAAGCTATCGCCGCGATCGCTACCGCTACGGCTGCCCAGGCTTATACCACCCAGCGCCAGTCCGAGACAACGGCCGCGATCGCCCGCCGACTCTCTCGCAACGTGACCTATTTTCAGCTTCCTCCGGCCTCCGCTCTGCCTGAAACGGTCAATGACGCGGCCACGCTGCCTGCGCCAGATCCTGACGATGCGATCGCGGTGCGCTCCTAGCTGCCTAGCCTCTATCCGTAGCTCCAGTCTTTCTTACCGTACTCCTTGCAACCGCCATGCTTACCCCCGACAAAGCCTCTTTGGCCCCGGCTAACGGCACCGATTCCACCGGTGAGCCTGCGGATTTAGTAGAAGCCCAGCTGCAGCAAGAACTGCGCAGCATGTTTGAGGTCGATACCCAAAAAGGGCTGCAAACTTACCTAGAGCAGTCCACCCGGCTGCAGCCTCACGCTTGGACCAGCGACATACAGACGCTGTATCGCGCCATTCACACTATTAAAGGCGGGGCGGTCACAGTCGGTGCCGATGCCATTTTGCAGGTATCCGCTAGTCTAGAAGACCTGCTCTCCGACCTGCGCTACCTGACTACCGCCCCGCCCCTAGCAGACCAACAGCTCAGCAATATTCTGGCCGAAGCGGGCGAGCTTCTAGCCGCTACGCTACCCATTAAGGCCCAGGGAGAACAGGCTCGCGCTCAGGTGCAACCGGCCCTGCAGCGGTTGCAGCAGCTGCGGAAACAGGTGCAGCAGGCTTATTTGCCTCAGTGGTCAGAGCAGCAGATGATTCAGCAGGAGTTTGCCCAGCAAGGGCTGGATCTAGTTGTACTAGATCTGGAGATTGCCCTAGAGAATCTGCCCGCTGGTCCCCTACCCGACTCAGCTATTCACACGGCCCGCAGCGTCACCGATCAGCTCCGCCAGATCGGTCAAGACTTAAATTTGTCAGCAGGCTGGAGCGATCTGCTGCGCCAGTCCGAAACCCTGTTTGCTGAACTCAGCAGCTCTATTTGGCGAAGCCAGTGGCCTCGACTATTTCAGGCCTTCAAGGACTGCGCTAGTCAGTCAGGGCAGCCGGTAGTCTTTGAGCTACGGCTGTCCGAGGACGGGCTGACCGAGCCGATTGATCAGCCCGCCCTACAGCTTGAGGCCGCCGACAGCGCTGGGCCGGCAGTGGTAGAGCAGGTTGATGATCCCTCTGACCGTCTCCCAGAGCCTGAGCTAGCTACTGATGCCGTCGCTGATCTACTGGGAGAGGTAGAGCACTTCTTCGATCGCCTAGACGACCTGAATTTAGAGGTCCCGAAAGAGACCCCTGCTGCCCAGCCGCCGGCTGGGCAGCAGGACTGGGTGCTGACCCCCGACTCCCAGTCCTGGATTATTGAGCCGCTCGACCCTGAGATTATCAGCAAGGTCGCGTCGGAGTCTGATGTCTACAGTGCTGATCTCTATAGTTCTGATATCTATAGTGCTGATGTCCCTAGCGCCGACTCGACCCCGGCTCCAGAACTAGCCGGGGCTCCTGTCGCTGTATCCCCTGACTCACTGGCTCTAGATACTAGGTCCAGTCAAGACAGCGTTCAAATTCCAGTGCCCCTAGCCAAGCTCGACCAGTCTGCTCAAGATCTAATCAATACGCTGCTGTCGGTCAGAAGCGCCCAGGGGCTTTACCAATCTCTTCAGGCTCAAATCCTGCAGATGGTAGCCCTAGCTCAGGAGGGGGTGCAGTACGTGACGCGGCTGCGGCAGATTCAAGAAGACTATGCCCTCCTCGATAACCTCAAAATTTCGGTGCGAGACGGCAGTCGCCCCACCCTAGAGCGCTATCGTCAGGGCTATACGACCGTAAACCGCCTGCTAGAAACCAGCCTCAAGCTGTCTGAGCTCGGTGCTGAGGCCGAAAAATCTACCCAGAAAATGACCGATAGCCTGCGATCTCTCGACGGTCAGGTGCAGCAGCTCCAAACGACGGTGGAAGAAAGTCGGCTAGTGCCGTTTAGCAACCTAGGCTTTCGGGCCCGAGCGATTCTCCGAGATCTGACCACACGCTTCCAAAAGTCGGCGCGGCTAGTGGTGATTGGAGAAGCAATTGAGCTGGACGTAGGCACGGCCCGCAGTCTGGAGCCCGCTCTCCTGCACCTGGTTCGTAACGCCTTTGACCACGCGATCGAACCTGCTGGCGATCGCCAAGACCTGGGCAAACCCGAGCAGGGTACCCTTACCCTAGCCCTGCGGCGTCAGGGTAGCGCCTACCAGCTCGATGTCGAGGACGACGGTCGCGGCATCGATGCTCAGGCCATTGAGGCCCGAGCCGGATCCTTGGGGCTGCCGCTGACTCAAACCGACACCGCTGCCGATCTGCTGGCGGTCATCTGTCAGCCCGGATTTAGCTCTGAAACGGCGGTTAGCGACATCTCCGGGCGCGGCGTGGGCATGGACGTGGTTGTTACCCAAATCCAGAAGCTTGGCGGCAAGCTGACCCTCGACACCAGGCTTGATCAAGGCACGACGTTTCATCTTCAGTTTCCAGTTCCCCATCTGCTAGTCCCCTGCGTCGTGCTGCAGGCGGGCGATTGCAGCTTCGCAATTCCGACCGAAGACATTCGCACTACAGCCCTGTTTGAAACGCTAAAAGCCTCTCCCACTGACGATCTAGACACCGTGTACTCCTGGCAGGTGGAGACAGAGAACGGCTCTGTTCCCGGCCTGGATCTGCTGGAGTATTGGCAGCCCCAGAGTACCTTGCGATCGCTGGAGGAGATTGCTATCTGTGTCTTGACCCAGTCGTTGGATGGACATAGTGCCTGGCTGATCGCTGATGACTTACTGGGACAGGCGGATCTGGTGATTAATCCCTTACCCTCTCCCCTGCAGCCAGCCGAGGGCATAATGGGCATGAGCCTGCGGCCTGACGGAGCGTTAATCCCCGTGCTCAACGCCCCAGCGCTGGTAGAACGGCTGCAAACCATGCCGAAAGCTACGGCAGAGTCAGGAATCACCCCCCCTAGCCGGACAGACACGGCCGCCGCTACCGCCACGATTTTGATTGTGGATGACGCGGCCCTAATGCGCCGCCGATTAGAGGCCAGCCTAGCTATCCACAGCCACGAAACCCACACCTGTACCGATGGTCTAGAGGCCTGGAACTGGCTTCAGGCAAACCCTCGGCCAGCCTTGATCATCACCGACATCGAAATGCCCAACATGGACGGGTTCACCCTGATCGATCGCTGTCGCCAGGACGGCATTCAAACGCCAGTACTGGTGGTTTCTTCTCGCCTATCAGAGGACTGGTTCGAAGAAGCCCAGAGAGTTGGGGCAACCGACTACTTAACCAAAGGCTTCTCGACGCCAGAATTGATCGAAAAAGTTAATGAGCTGATGCCCTAGCGAGGTCACTCTAGGCCACAGAAGGTGTAAGAAATCAGTCAGGCCTGACTGAACCACAACTTTTCTTTCTTGTATGTCTACAGGAATACAATTTAATAATCACTTTGATAGACGCTCAGCATGCCGAGAACCTCTATAACAGTGGTGGGATAAGAAAATAACCAAATTTTGGCTATTGAGACGAGCATCTAGGAAGCGCTCTTGAGCCACAGGCCGCGCGTTTTTCTACAGCAGACATGCCGCGATAGCCACATTAAACAAGGAGTATAGAGTTCATGGTCCAGTCAATCAGAGAAGATAACGGTTCTGATACCGGCCGCCAGGCCTACAGCACTCCGTCTAGAAAGCAGAGATTCTTTCGGACCGCGCTTGCCCTAGGGCTAGTTGCTGGGCTAGTTGGGGCTTGTGGTGACGCACCCGAAACCGAGACCTCTGACGGGTCGACCAATGTGCAAACTGAGGAAGTTTCCGAAAATACCGAAGGCTACATTGGCCAAACCGTCACGATTAGGAGCGAGCCCCTTGAAAAAGTAGGTGATAGCTCGTTTACGGTCAGCGACGAGCGTTTCTTTAGCAGCGAGCCCATTCTGGTCATCAACGCCTCGGGCGTACCGATGCTGCTGCCTGAAGACGGCAATGTTGAGGTGCAGGTCACTGGGGAAGTTCGCAACTTCCTAATTTCAGAAGTGGATCAGGAGTTTGATCTTACTTTAGACCCTACCCTCTACCAAGACTACGAAGA
>JBARUP010000375.1:0-18823 GCA_049645805.1 Nodosilinea sp. | reverse complement strand
GAGCGGGTGCAAAACGAGTTTGCCGTGGGCAATCTCTACATCAACCGCAGCATCACTGGAGCAATTGTCTCTCGACAGCCCTTCGGTGGCTTCAAGATGTCGGGAGTTGGCTCTAAGGCAGGCGGGCCAGACTACCTGCTACAGTTCCTATAGCCTCGCCACGTCAGCGAGAACGTTCAGCGCCATGGCTTTGCGCCCATTGAAGGGGTTGATTAAAAGAGTTAGCTAATAACGCCGCGCTGTTGACAGGCGACAAGCCGCTGATGTCAATCTGGGGAATGACCTTGCCGTGGCGTTCTAAGTCGTAGCGATAGGCGCGATCGTAGTAGTCCAAGATAATGGCGCAGGCATCCCGTAGACGACCGGCGTTGATGTGCTGCACTGCCGCCTGGGTGCGATCGCCCCCCAGGCGCTTGCGAATTCGCTCCGTCGCCGCCACCAGCTCCACTAGAGCCGCTTCCCCATAAATATCTACCAGCAGGTCGAGGCGCTCATTAATCGACCGCACGATCTCTACTGCTGGCGCAGTCTCCATCTGCGCGAACAGCTCCTTGGGAATACGGCAGGTGCCGACGCGGTGACTTTCGGCCTCCAGCCAGATCGAGCGATCGCCTGAGAACGTTGCCCACCGCTCCGCCAGCAAATTCTCGTAGTGCTCAGTGGAAGGCTGAGGCGGCAGCAGCAGGGCTCCAAAACTGCTGCCTCGGTGGTTGGCCAACCCTTCTAAATCCAGCACCGGCTCTCCCAGGGCCACCATCTCATTAAGAATGAGCGTCTTTCCGCTGCCCGTCATGCCGCCCAGCACCAGCAGAGGTTTGGGCGTCGCCAGGGTGTCCCGCACCCAGCGGCGGTAGGCTTTATACCCTCCGCTCAGCGTGTGCACCGTAAACCCGGCCAGCTCCAGTATCCAGCCCATGCCGCCGCTGCGCATGCCGCCCCGCCAGCAGTGCAGCCGCAGGTAGCGATCGGGAGACAGAGCCCTGGCGGCTCGAACAAACTCGCCGCACCGAGGACCAGCGATATCAAACCCTAGCTCTACCGCTGCTTCGTGGCCTACCTGTTTGTAGCAGGTGCCCACTTGCGCCCGCTCGTCGTCTGTAAAGAGCGGAAAACTGACCGCACCGGGGATGTGGCCGTGTTCGTACTCGCTCGGGCTGCGCACGTCGAGGATGGGGCCAGCACCGTGGAGGAAATCATTGATATCCAGGAGCTTTGGCATAGAGTCGGCAAGGGGAATTTGAGTAAACGCTCAGATGACTGAAACAGCGGCCATAGGTGCGCCAGTATCCACTTATCGTAACGCCCTCAAAAGAAGCGCGTATTCAGGAGTTGAGTCGGTCGCGGCCTCATCACAGTACAGTCTCTCGTCTCCAGAACTAAATGCTCAAGGAATGGGCATTTAGTTCTGGAGCATGTCACTCAGTGGGCTACGGTGATTGGAGCAGGCACTACAATGTAACCCTCGGCAACATCGCCCAGTACCCAGTTCCGCTCCGTACCCCAGTACCACCAGTGGGCGGCGGTGTAAGCGCAGGTGAGGCTGTCAAGCTGGTCCTCCACGGCCTTCATCGCCTTTCCGGTAGTGGGGATGGGGGGCAAATTCGACTCTTTTAGCTCCAGGGCAGGCTCTAGGGTAGGCATTACTAAGAGCTGGTACTGACGCAGTTTCTCCAGCTCCGGACGCCGCTGGGATAGAGTTCCTTTTTTGTACTTCAGAATCCGGCTCAGGCCAAACAAGTGGATCGTTGCCGGGTGGGGAAACACTTCTATCTGAAACCGTCCGCAGGGGCGGGCTGAACTGAGGGGAGCGTGCTGGAAACCAAGAGACTCTAGCGCTAGGCCAAAGGCGACTAGCTTTTCGGCAAAGGGACGCCCTCGATTCGCCGGGTAGCAGCCCGCGTCGTAGCGGCCAAAGTATTTGTGGGCTAGGCGATCGGGCAGGCGCATGCCGGTTTCGTTTGGAATTAGAGTTGGGGCATCTACGGCTACTACGGCGCTGGTTGAGCCCTCCGCCCAGCAGGAGATCCAGCCCAAGATTTCCGCTACCGTCTGAAGTCGATCTAGGGCTACTAGGCGCAGGGTGTGGTCTTGCCAGTGCAGACAACACAGACCGGTGGGGCCGCTCTGCCAGCCTAAGTCGACGCCGAGAAAGCGATGGTACTTCCTCATTCTTTCAGGGCCTCATACTGCCGCTGTAGCCCCCGGCGGTACAGGCGGGTGTTTGCTCTGGGATAGTCGCAGATGTCAAAGTCCAGCCGCATGCCGCCCATCAGGTACACTAAGTCTTCTGTAAAAGGGTTGCTGAGGCTGTGAGCTAGCCCCCCAGGCGCGAAGCCCATGAAGTCGCCTGGCCCAACCTCAACGACTTCCGCCCCTAGATCTGCTAGCCCTCGACCCGAAATGATGTAGATAAACTCCTCCTCGGCCTGATGGACGTGGTGCTGGGTTGAGTCATGGCCTGGTTCGACCCGCACTAGGTGAAAGCCCAGGTGGTGTAATCCGGCTTCGTCACCCAGCGACTTGCTGTGGCGGATTGCCCTAGGATTGAGAGGGTGAACAAAGACTGCTTCAGGCAGGGCGGCGATCGCGCTGGCCGTAAGCAGCGGATGGGGTAGGTGGGAACTGGTCATAGGTGGCTAGAAAAGCTTGAGGATTTTGGGAAAGAGTCTAGGTAAACACACTATGAAGTCTACACTCGCACAACTTACGGCTCGGTTTAACCAGGCTCTGATAGCCGCCTTTAGCGCAGACCTAGCGGGTACTGACCCCATGCTAGTGCCCACCAGCAACCCCAAGTTTGGCGACTACCAGGCTAATTTAGCAATGTCGCTAGCCCAGCCGTTAAAGAGCAACCCCAGGGCGATCGCTAGCCAAATTGTCGAAAGGCTCGACGTCAGCGACCTCTGCGAGCCGCCCAGTATTGCTGGCCCCGGTTTCATTAACCTGCGCTTCAAAACCGAGTATTTAGAGAACCAGCTGAGAGCTATGCAGGCCGACCCTCGCTTAGGCGTGGCCACCGCTGAGCAGCCCCAAGCCGTGATTGTCGATTTCTCAGCCCCAAACATTGCTAAAGAAATGCACGTAGGCCACCTGCGGTCTACTATCATCGGCGACTCCATCGCTCGAGTACAGGAGTTCATGGGCCATGATGTGCTACGCCTCAACCACGTAGGCGACTGGGGTACTCAGTTCGGCATGCTGATCACCCACCTCAAAGAAGCCTGTCCCGCGGCCCTAGAAGCAGATTCGTCAGTCGAGATTGGCGATTTGGTAACCTTTTACAAACAGGCCAAGCGGCGCTTTGACACCGACAACGACTTTAAAACCCGCTCTCGCGAGGCCGTCGTCGATCTGCAATCAGGTGATCCTACCGCCACTAGAGCCTGGAAAGCTCTTTGTGAACAGTCGCGCCAGGAATTCCAAAAGATCTACAATCGCCTCGACATTCAAATTCAAGAGCGCGGCGAATCCTTTTATAATCCTCTGCTGGCTGACGTAGTGAGGGATCTCGAAGCCCAGGGGCTGCTGGTTAAAGACCAAGGGGCCAAGGTAGTCTTTCTAGACGGCTTTACCAACAAAGACGGCGACCCCCTGCCGCTGATCATTCAAAAAACCGACGGGGGCTACAACTATGCCACTACCGATCTAGCAGCGGTTCGCTACCGCATCCAGCAGGACGAGGCCAACCGCGTGCTCTATGTCGTAGACGCTGGTCAGGGCAACCATTTTGCCCAGGTGTTTCAGGTCGCGGCAAAGGCTGGCTGGATTCCTGAAGGGGTAGACCTCACCCACGTGCCCTTTGGCGTGGTGCAGGGCGAAGACGGCAAAAAGTTCAAGACCCGCGCCGGGGATACCGTCAAGCTGAAGGACCTGCTGGATGAAGCGGTAAAACGCGCCCGCGCCGATTTAGAAATCCGCATTCAGGCTGAACAGCGGCAGGAAACCGAGGCCTTCATTCAAGACGCAGCTGAGGCTGTGGGTATCGGAGCTGTGAAATACGCCGATCTGAGCCAAAATCGAACCAGCAACTACATCTTCAGCTTTGATAAAATGCTGGCGCTTCAGGGCAACACCGCTCCCTACATGCTCTATGCCTACGTGCGTGTGCAGGGTATCAGCCGCAAAGGCAATATTGATTTTGCCCATCTGCCTGCCGAGGCGCGTATTCACCTCGCAGACGATACAGAGTTTGCCCTAGCTCGCCACCTGCTTCAGCTCGACGAGGTAATCGGGGAAGTAGCGCAAGATCTCTACCCTAATCGTCTTTGTCAGTACCTGTTCGAACTCAGCCAAAAGTTCAACCAGTTCTACGATTGCTGCTCGGTGTTGCAGTCGGCAGAGCCCCAGCGTACCTCACGCCTGCTGCTCTGCGATCTCACCGCTAAAACTCTTAGACTAGGACTGTCGCTGCTGGGTATTCGGGTGCTGGAGCGGATGTGAATCTCGTTAGATCGTCTCTTGACTTCAATCAGCACCGCAACATCCGTCTAAAGGCAGGAGACAAAGCCCTCTAAAATTGTTTTCCTCAAGTTAGGTGCAACAAATGTCTACGCGTTCGTCTGAAAGAGATATTTTGACATCGGACGTATTTTTTCTAGGTTCGTAGCCAATCAACATCTAAGCTCTCCAAAGATCTTTTAGTTTGCCTCGAGAAGGCTTCAGAATAATCTGTTATTTGCTTGGAGCCTGTTCTCACAAAGCTTTATTGAAACCGCATAGTTTTAGAAAGTTTTGGCCTGCCGCAGCGGCTTTTTGGCAAGGCGAGCACATCTATAGAAGGCTTGAGATTGCGCTTCAATCTGCTCCCTCTAGTTTCTACGTTTTTGGTTAGAACTATCACAATGGCCTACACAGTAGTTGGTCACTACGACACTGTCTTAGTCGGCTTGTCTATAGGCATTGCGGTGCTGGCGTCTTTTGCCACCCTAAGCCTGGGGCAGCAGATTTTGGTAAAAGAGCGCTACCAGTGGTCTTGGCTGATCGGCGGCGGAATGGCCATGGGCGGGGGTATTTGGGCTACTCACTTTATCGGCATGCTGGCTTTGAAGCTGCCTGTACTGGTGACCTATGACATTTTGATGACGGGGCTGTCACTGGTGTTTGCGGTACTGACGGCCACAGTAGCCCTAGCCCTTGTCAGCCGACCTAAGTTTAGCTGGCCCCGCCTTGCAGCTGGGGGGGGAGTTATGGGTTTAGCGATCGCCGGGATGCACTACACCAGCATGGGTGCTATGGAGATGTCAGCCCAACTACTCTATAACTGGCCTTTGGTCTTTCTCTCTGTGACGGTAGCGGTGGTAGCCTCAACAGTGGCGCTGGCGTTTAATCGGTGGTCACAGCGCTCAAATCAGGGGCAGGCTTGGGTTGCCGGATTGGCAACGCCCGCCCTGACCACTGCCATCGTCGGCTTGCACTATACGGCTATGGCTGCCACAGTGCTTCAGCCTGGCGATCTATCTACGAACCTAGCCCCTTCAGTACCGCTACCCAATTTGGTTGTCAGGCAGCTAGCTTTAGCCTTGGGGCTTGGTACCGCTGTAATTTTGCTCACTGCTCTAGTTGTAGTGTGGGTCAGCCGCTACATGGCTGAGCATCATCTGCAAGAAGCTGCCTTGGCCAATAGCGAACAGCGCTTTCGCGCGCTGATTCGCGACATGGCTGTGGGGGCACTGCTGCTCAATGCCGAGGCCGAAGTTTTGATTTACAACCAGGCGGCCAAGCGGCTCCTGCACCTGACTGAGGGGAGCAGCGATCGCGTTGTGTTTGGCCAGACCGGCCACCTTCAGCATGAAGACGGCACCCCTTTCGTCGCGGCGGAGCTGCCGGTGCAGCAGGCGATCGCCCAAAAAGCGCCTTTGAGCAATGTAGTAATGGGGGTCAGCGCTGCTGAGGCCGGTTCGCTACGCTGGCTGCTTGTCACCGCCGACCCTCAGCTCAACAAAGATGGGCAGGTAGAGCGAGTTGTGTGCACCTGCAGCGACATCACGGTGCAGAAGCGGGCGGAGGTCGCCGTAAGGGCCGTAGCCGATCGAGAAAAAGCGGTGACTCAAATCGTGCAGCGCATGCGCCAAACCCTCGATCTAAAGACGATTTTTGCCGCTACTACCGAAGAATTACAGCAGGCTCTCAGCTGCGATCGCGTTTGGATTTACCGCTTCAACCCTGACTGGAGCGGTGCTGTGATGGCTGAAGCACTCTTTGATCCAACAGCTCCTTCTACCCTAGATACAGCGACAGCAGACGGTCAACTATCTAATCAGGATGACTGCGGCGTGCGTGAGCTACAACACGATAGCTCTGACGAGGGCTATCTTATGGTCGAAGATACTTACCTGCAAGAAACTAAAGCCGAAGTCTATCGTCAGAACCGTGCCTACCACCGCGTCAATGACATCTACACCGAAGGGTTTGACGCCTGCTACATGTCGTTTCTGGAGCAGTGGCAGGTGTGCGCCTACGTCATTGTGCCAATCTTTGCTGGCAGCCAGCTCTGGGGGCTACTAGGAGTCTATGCCCACCATCAGCCGCGCACCTGGACCCGCAACGAGGTCAAAATGGTGCTTCAGGTGGGCACTCACCTGGGTACAGCCGTGCAGCAGGCCGATTTGCTGCATCAGACCCAGCAGCAAGCCCAGGCACTAGCAATAGCAAAGCAAGCGGCCGATGCGGCAAGTCAAGCCAAGGGGGACTTTTTGTCCAGCATGAGTCATGAGCTGCGCACTCCCCTCAACGCTATCTTAGGCTTTACCCAGATCTTGCACAACGATGATAGCCTCAATGAGGCTCAGCGCGACCTGGTTGATATCGTTAACCGCAGCGGCAACCATCTGCTGGGGCTCATTAACAACGTGCTATCGCTAGCCAAAATCGAGGCCAACAAAGTTACCCTCGATGAAGGGGCCTTCGACCTGCACCAGCTGCTTGGGTCTGTAAACGATATGCTGCAGTTCAAGGCGGAAGCCAAAGGAATACATCTGGCTGCTGTGCAGTCTCCCCCCCTACCTCATCTGCTGTGGGCTGATGAAGGCAAGCTGCGGCAGATCCTGATCAACCTCATTGGTAACGCCATCAAATTTACGCCTCAGGGCTACGTTGCGGTGCGATGCTCTCTGACTGGACTGGGCCCTTTGTTATCTCAAAATTCCCTGGAGCATCCAGCCAAGCCTTATCGACTTACATTGGTGGTAGAAGACACGGGCGTCGGCATCTCCTCGGCAGAAGTTCCCGACTTGTTCCAGCCCTTTCACCAGACCCAGTCAGGGCAGCGGTCGGCTGAAGGTACTGGGCTAGGGCTATCGCTCAGCCATAACTTCGCCCAGCTAATGGGGGGCGATATCACCGTCAGCAGTCAGCTAGGGGTAGGGTCAACTTTCACCATCAGTTTGCCTGTGGGTATGACCGGCAGCGCCGCGAGCCCAGAGCAGTCAGAGTACGACATTGTGCACCTAGCTCCTCACCAAACTGTCCCTCGAATTTTAGTGGCTGATGACGTATCCGAAAGCCGTTTGCTGATTCGTCACTGGCTCGAAGAGGTTGGCTTCGAAGTCCGTGAAGCCGTGCAGGGGCAAGAAGCTATTGAAGTGTGGCAAGCCTGGCAGCCACATCTAATCTGCCTCGATATGCGCATGCCCTTGCTCGACGGCTACGACGTGGCGCGCCACATACGTGCCCTGCCGGAGGGGAATACTACCATTCTGATTGCCATTACCGCCAACGCTTTTGAAGAGCAGCGCTCATACTGCATCGCGGCGGGCTGTAATGCAGTATTACCGAAACCCCTTCAGCGGCGAACGCTGCTTGACTACATTGGTCTCAATTTAGGCCTTGCCTATCAGTACACTACCGAAACCGAGCCTGAGAGCGAATCCGACGCAATGGCCGCAGAGCGCTTGCCGAGAGCTGCGAACCTAGACGATCGTGGGCAAGGCTTGGGCAAAGACTATCGTCCTCTAGCCCAGGCCGACTTTGGCCCTCTACCCCCTGACTGGCTTAGACAGGTTCACCGAGCCGCCCAGGCCGCTGACGACCGCTGCGTACGCCAGCTCATTGCCCAACTCCCCCCCGAACAGGCTCCCCTCGCCCAGCGCCTCAATCGTCTAGTCGACAATTTTCGTCTCGACGTCATCATTGACTTTACCGCCGTCCCCTCATCATCAATTTTCCTGTAGCCGGTTAAACCCATGACTACCGATGTACTCCCTACTCAGAAGGATGCAGACATTCTGTTGGTAGACGATATCCCCGACAACCTGCGGGTGTTGTCTACTATTTTGGAATCTGAGGGCTATCGCTGTCGTAAGGCTATTAGCGGTGCGCTGGCCCTCAACGCTATTGCGCTGGCTCCTCCCGACCTTATTTTGCTCGATATCACGATGCCTGACATGGACGGGCTGGAAGTCTGCCGTCGGTTAAAAGCCAGCAGGAGTACCCAGGATATTCCCGTTGTCTTTCTAACGGCCCGCGATGCCGAAGCTGAGAAAGAGCAGGCTTTTAGCTTAGGGGCTGCCGATTACATCGTCAAACCTTTTAGAGCCCATGAAGTTTTGCTGCGGGTCAACCATCAGCTCGTCCTGCGGCGGCAGCAGCTGCAGCTAGAGGCTCAAAATCAGCAGCTACAGGCTGAGATCAAAGAGCGCCAGCAGGCTGAGGCTGAACTTCGTCGTCAGCGCCAGCGCTCTGAAGATCTGCTGATCAACGTGCTGCCTTCCCAAATTGCCCAGCGTCTCAAAGCGCACGAGCGGGCGATCGCCGATCAATTCGACAACGTTACTATTTTGTTTGCCGATATCGTGGACTTCAGCTCTATAGCGGCTCAGGTGCCTCCCCGCGAACTGGTTCATTTGCTCAATCAAATATTTTCTCGGTTTGATGAACTAGCCGCTATTCACAAGCTAGAAAAGATTAAGACTATCGGCGACGCCTACATGGTGGCTGCTGGAGTGCCTTCTCCTCGGCTAGATCATGCCCAAGCGATCGCCCAAATGGCCTTAGAGATGCAGACTACCATTAGTTCTTTTCAGCGGCCCGACGGTCTTCCCTTTAGGCTACGCATCGGCATCAACTCAGGCAGCGTTGTGGCCGGAGTGATTGGTATTCGCAAGTTTATCTACGACCTCTGGGGTGAGACGGTCAACGTCGCTAGCTTCATGGAAACCACAGGAGAGGCGGACAAAATTCAGGTGTCGGAGCTGTCCTACGCTTACCTCAAGGACCGGTTTACCCTTGAGGCTCGCGGCCCGATTTGCCTCAAGAACGGCGACAGTATAACGACCTACTGGCTGGTGTCTCAGAAGCAGGCTGCGTCCCGCACTAGCTCAGGTTTAGCTTCAGACTGTCAGCCTCACCAGAGCCCTGCGCTGCGGCTCAGCTTACCTAAGCCTAGCGAAAATGTTTTTACCCTACCGGGTTAGAGATGGCGTGTAGCCTAGGTGAGCGTTGCCACCGGAAAGTTTAGCCGTTAGCAGCGGCTCCTACTTCTACAGGAACTGCCGAGGATTTGGTGGTATTTAGGGCAGCACCTATAAATCCTAAAAACAGCGGATGAGGAGCGCTAGGCCGAGACTGAAACTCAGGATGAAACTGGCTGGCAATAAAGAAAGGATGATTTGGCAACTCGATAATTTCCACCAGACGGCCGTCAGGAGAAGTGCCGCTAACGGTGTACCCCGACTCCACAAATAGATTGCGGTAGGCGTTGTTGAACTCGTAGCGATGGCGGTGGCGCTCGTAGACTACCTCTGTACCATAGAGTCGGCTGGCTAGAGTATCAGGCACCAGACGGCAGGGATATAGCCCCAAACGCATAGTGCCGCCAAGATCGACTACATCCTGCTGCTCTGGCAGCAGGCTGATCACGGGATTGGTCGTTTCAGGGGTAAATTCTGAACTATCGGCTCCGTCTAGCTGAACTACGTGACGAGCCCACTCCACCACTGAACACTGCATACCCAGACACAGCCCCAAAAAGGGAATGCCGCGAGCGCGAGCGTACTCAACGGCCTGCACCTTACCGCCAATGCCGCGAGCGCCAAACCCTCCCGGCACCAAAATGCCGTTAACGCCGCTTAGGTAAGTCTCTGGTCCATGGGCTTCTACATCTTCGGAGTTGACCCAGCGCACGTTCAGGGCCGCCTGGTGGGCGATCGCGGCATGGCGCAGTGCTTCTACTACCGACAGATAGGCATCGTTAAGGCTGACGTACTTACCTACGATCGCAATATCAACTGGGTGGCTAGAGCTGTAAAGCCCTGCTACCAGAGCTTCCCACTGGCCCAAATGGGGCTGACGCTGATCTAAAGCCAGGATTTTTAGCGCCTGGTGGGCTAGCCCTTCCTGCTCTAGATTGAGGGGCACCTCGTAAATACTGCTGGCATCCTGACAGGTCACTACCGCTTCGGCGGGCACGTCGCAAAACTCGGCAATCTTCTCTTTCATCGGCTGCGGCAGGGTAGACTCGCAGCGGCACACCAGGATATCAGGCTGGATGCCGATCGACCGCAGTTCTTTAACCGAGTGCTGCGTGGGCTTGGTCTTAAGTTCTCCCGCCGAGGCAATCCAGGGCACTAGCGTAACGTGCATGTAGAGTACGTCTTGACGTCCCACGTCTTTGCGAAACTGACGAATAGCCTCCAGGAAAGGCAGCGACTCGATGTCGCCTACGGTGCCGCCAATTTCAGTAATCACTACGTCAGGGGTTGTGTTGCGAGCGACCCGGTGCACCCGCTCTTTGATCTCGTTGGTGATATGGGGTATAACCTGCACGGTTCCCCCTTGGTAATCGCCCCGGCGCTCTCGATTGATGACGGCCTGGTAGATAGAGCCTGTTGTAACGCTGTTGAGCCGCGACATGGCGGTATCGGTAAAGCGCTCATAGTGACCCAGGTCGATGTCTGTTTCGGCCCCGTCTTCGGTCACAAACACTTCCCCATGCTGGAAAGGGCTCATAGTACCGGGGTCAACATTTAGATAGGGGTCAAGCTTGAGAATGGAAACTGAGTAGTCGCGCGACTTTAGCAGCCGCCCTAGGCTAGCCGCTACGATGCCTTTACCAATACTCGACACCACGCCGCCGGTTACAAATACAAACTTTGTCATAGCAGCTTAATCTAGACCCCAGGAGCGTTGACCCGTTAATTGTGCCACAGGTCATCGCGCCGTAGGGGTCGAGCGTGACCTAGGTGTAGCCCTGCGGTCGCTCTCGCAGCGACCGACCCTGGATCTGCCCTAAACCTGTGTACCGCTAGAACTCTCGTCGCTGCCGAGCTCAGGCTGCACCCGTCGCCGCACCGAGTCACCGTGGGAGGGCAGCCCTTCAGTCTCAGTCAGTACCGCGATCGCTGCCGCTACCCCCCGCAGCGCCTTATCGGAATACTGCATCAGGCTAGAGTGTTTCAAAAAGGTTTCAGTCGAGAGCGGTGAGGCGTAGCGGGCCGCGCCGGAGGTAGGCAGCGTGTGGTTTGGACCAGCCAGGTAGTCTCCCACCGCCTCAGGCGTAGAATGACCCAGAAAAATAGCGCCAGCGTGGCGGATATGCTCTAGCAGCTCCCAGGGCTCGGCCACTTCCAGCTGAAGGTGCTCGGGGGCAAAGCCGTTGGACAACTCTGCGGCCATCTCTAAACTATCAACCACCACCGCTAGACCGTAGTTTGCGATCGCTTTTTCGGTTAGGGTCTGCCGGGGGTGGTTAACTAGCTGACGATCAACCTCGGCTGCTACCTGACTCGCTAGAGGCTCGCTAGTCGTAATTAAAATAGCGGCGGCTATGGGGTCGTGCTCCGCCTGGGCTAACAGATCGGCGGCCACGTGGGCTGGATTGGCGCTGTGATCAGCAATGACTAGAACTTCAGATGGACCAGCTAGAGAATCAATGCCCACTGTGCCAAACACGAGCTTTTTCGCCAGCGTTACGTAGATATTGCCGGGGCCGGTAATTATGTCTACAGCAGGTATTGTCTCAGTACCGTAGGCCAGCGCTCCAATGGCCTGCGCCCCTCCCACTCGATAGATCTCAGTGATACCTGCTTCCTGTGCCGCTACCAGCACAGCTGGATCAACCGCACCCGTTTGACCAGGCGGGGTAACCATGACCACCTGCTTAACCCCGGCCACTCGAGCCGGAACGGCATTCATAATTACGGTGCTGGGGTACGAAGCGCGCCCCCCAGGCACATAGATTCCCGCTCGGTCGACAGGAGTGTAGCGCTTGCCCAGCACCACGCCGTTGTCTTCAAACTGTACCCAGCTCTGGGGGACCCGCTGCCGATGGAAGGCCTCTACATTCTTGCAGGCCAGCCGAATAGCATCGAGCAGGCCCTTGCTGACCTGCTGATACGCTGCATCGAGCTCGGCCCCCGAAAACCTCAGTCGGCCAGCGGCTAGGGTAACTCCGTCAAAGTCCGCCGTATACTGAATTAAAGCCTGGTCTCCCTGGCGGCGCACCGCGTGTAAGATTTCTCGAACCGTGGCTTCTTTGTGGACAACCTGGTCGTCGTGGGTGCGGGCACAGATGCGTTGTAGCTCTGTCTTTGCCTCGGGTAGCTGATGGGTGATACGCAGCATTACAGCCAAGAATCCAGATAAGCCAGCAAGGTGCGGTTCGCTAGGCTAACCCCCTTATGAGCGGAAGAACACCTTAAGCAGGTAGTCAACCCCAGCGCCCTAACATCCTAGTCGATCCGCAGACTAATTTGGTAGCTAAACAAAGCATTCGATCGCACCATTTAGCCTCAATAGGTGCTAACATGCTTTATCCAGTCCATTAAACTTGTTAAGCTAGGGCGAACTGTGGCAAACATCAAGTCTGCACTAAAACGAATTGAAATCACCGAGCGCAATCGGCTTCAGAACCGATCGTACAAGTCAGCCGTCAAGACTTTAACTAAAACGTATCTCTCTGCGGTTGATGCCCACCGGGCCGACCCTAGCACCGATAATCAGAAGCAGGTTGAGTCCACCATGGCGGCGGCTTACAGCAAAATCGACAAGGCGGTCAAACGCGGTGTGCTCCACCCCAATACGGGTGCCCGCAAGAAGTCTGGCCTGGCTCGGGCGCTTAAGACTAAAGAGACGACAGGAGCTGAATCCTAGGGTTCTCCCTGGGTTTTTAACCCGCTGGGCTGCCTACCGTTTCTTTTCGCTGCACTGCTATGCCTTTGGTTGATACCCACGTACATCTCAACTTTGATACGTTTGCTGGGGATCTTGACGAACTAGCCCAGGCCTGGAGACAGGCCGGGGTTTTGGCTTTGGTGCACTCCTGCGTCGAGCCCGGAGATTTTGCTGCCATGCAGGCGATCGCCGATCGGATTCCAGAGCTGCGCTTGTCCGTAGGGCTTCATCCCCTCGATATGGACAAGTGGACAGGTTCTACTGCCGTAGAGATTGCCGACCTGGCTGCCTCTGACGATCGAGTGGTTGCTATTGGCGAAACTGGCCTCGATTTTTTTAAGGCAGACAATGAAGCCATTCAGCGTGAGGCATTTTGGCAGCAGCTAACAATTGCTCATGCTCTGGGGCTGCCGGTGATTATTCACTGCCGCGACGCGGCCCATGCGACTGCTGAGATCATTGCTGAATTTCAGCGTGACGTTGGTTCTGTTTCGGGGGTCATGCACTGCTGGGCAGGGACTCCAGCGGAAACTCAGCAGTTTCTCGATTTAGGCTTTTACATCAGCTTCAGCGGTATTGTCACCTTCAAAAATGCTCACCAAGTGAAGGCTTCGGCTCAGATGGTGCCCGCCCATCGGCTACTGGTTGAAACCGACTGTCCCTTTCTTACCCCCGAACCCCGCCGTAAAGAACGCCGCAATCAGCCCGCTTTTGTTCATCACGTGGCGACTTATCTCGCCAAGCTGCGCCAGGTCGAATTTGAAGCCTTGGCCCAGACTACCACCCATAATGCTGTGACATTGTTTAAACTACCTGAGCTATCCTCATTGTCTTCTGCTACCCCCCGCCTGGATTTTGTACCTGCTTCGGCTGACTGCTAGTTCACTAGTTTAAGAACTCTAGAACCTCGGCAAAACAGGTTTGTACTCGCCTGCCTCAATTCTGTTTTGCCCCTTCCTCTGCTTAAGATGCGTCGTTGTCGCTGACATCCTGGCCCATCTTCACCTGGCTGACCTGCACTAGGAGACCCATGACTGAAACTACCATTTACCAAACTACTCCCAACTTTGTTCTGCCTGACCTGGTAGAAATTCAGCGGTCTAGCTTTCGCTGGTTTTTAGAAGAAGGGCTGATTGAAGAGCTGGAGAGCTTCTCTCCGATTACCGACTACACCGGTAAACTGGAGCTGCACTTCATTGGTAAACAATACAAGCTCAAAAGCCCCAAATACGACGTTGACGAGGCCAAGCGGCGGGACGCGACCTATGCGGTGCAAATGTATGTGCCCACCCGGCTGATCAACAAAGAAACGGGTGAAATCAAGGAGCAGGAAGTCTTTATTGGCGATCTGCCCTTGATGACCGATCGCGGTACTTTCATCATCAACGGGGCTGAACGGGTTATCGTCAATCAGATTGTGCGCAGCCCTGGTGTTTACTACAAAGCCGAAACCGACAAGAATGGTCGCCGCACCTACAACGCCAACCTGATTCCCAACCGGGGAGCCTGGCTCAAGTTTGAGACTGACAAAAACGACCTGGTGTGGGTACGCATCGACAAAACCCGCAAGCTATCGGCCCAGGTACTGCTCAAGGCGCTTGGTCTAACCGACAATGAAATCTTTGACTCGCTGCGCCACCCTGACTACTTTCAAAAAACCATCGAAAAAGAGGGGCAGTTTAGCGAAGAAGAGGCTTTGCTAGAGCTGTACCGGAAGCTGCGTCCCGGTGAGCCGCCTACCGTGGCCGGAGGTGAGCAGCTGCTCCACTCTCGATTTTCTGATCCCAAGCGCTACGATCTAGGTCGAGTAGGCCGCTACAAGCTCAACCGCAAGCTCCGCCTCAACGTGCCCGATGCCACTCGAGTGCTAACTCCCACGGACATCCTGTCTGCGATCGACTACCTGATCAACCTGGAGTTTGATATCGGTTCCATTGACGACATCGATCACTTGGGCAACCGTCGAGTGCGCTCCGTTGGTGAGCTATTGCAAAACCAGGTGCGCGTAGGCCTCAACCGCCTAGAGCGCATCATTCGAGAGCGCATGACGGTTTCTGACTCCGACTCCCTAACTCCTGCTTCGCTGGTCAACCCCAAGCCTCTGGTCGCGGCTATTAAGGAGTTCTTTGGCTCCAGTCAGCTATCTCAGTTTATGGATCAGACCAATCCCCTCGCGGAGCTGACTCACAAGCGACGCATCAGTGCTCTTGGCCCGGGCGGTCTAACTCGCGAGCGAGCGGGCTTTGCCGTGCGCGACATTCATCCCTCTCACTACGGTCGCATCTGCCCCATTGAGACGCCAGAGGGACCCAACGCTGGTCTGATTGGCTCTCTGGCAACCCACGCCCGAGTCAACGAGTTTGGCTTTATCGAAACTCCGTTCTTCAGGGCCGAAAACGGGCGGGTCTTCAAGGATGTTGAGCCCATCTATATGACCGCTGATGAAGAAGACGATCTGCGCGTAGCTCCGGGCGACATTGCCACTGACGAAGAGGGCAACATTCTAGGCGACACCATTCCGGTGCGCTACCGCCAGGACTTCACTACTACCGATTCCACCGAGGTGGACTATGTAGCCGTGTCGCCCGTGCAGATTATCTCCGTAGCAACGTCGCTAATTCCCTTTTTGGAGCACGACGATGCCAACCGCGCGCTGATGGGTTCTAACATGCAGCGCCAGGCCGTGCCGCTGCTTCAGCCTGAGCGACCGCTTGTGGGCACGGGGCTGGAAGCCCAGGCGGCTCGCGACTCCGGTATGGTCATCATTAGCCGCACCGATGGAGAGATTGTTTACCTTGATGCTGACTTGATCAAGGTACGTGACCCCGAAGGTAAGGTTCACGAGTACGAGCTACAGAAGTATCAGCGTTCCAACCAGGATACCTGTTTAAACCAGCGTCCTATCGTCTTCCCTGGGGAGAAGGTGCTGGCTGGGCAGGTGCTGGCTGACGGTTCGGCTACCGAAGGAGGCGAGCTGGCTCTGGGGCAAAACGTGCTAGTGGCCTATATGCCCTGGGAGGGCTACAACTACGAGGATGCCATTCTGCTCAGCGAGCGGCTCGTGTACGACGATGTCTACACCTCCATTCACGTCGAAAAGTTTGAGATCGAGGCGCGTCAAACTAAGCTGGGGCCTGAGGAAATTACCCGAGAGATTCCCAACGTCGGGGAAGATGCCCTGCGCCAGCTCGATGAAACTGGGATCATTCGCATTGGGGCCTGGGTTGAATCGGGAGACATTCTAGTGGGTAAGGTCACCCCTAAGGGTGAATCGGATCAGCCCCCCGAAGAAAAATTGCTGCGGGCTATCTTTGGCGAAAAAGCTCGAGACGTGCGCGACAACTCCCTGCGAGTACCCAACGGTGAGAAGGGACGAGTTGTTGACGTGCGGGTATTTACTCGTGAGCAGGGAGACGAACTGCCTCCCGGTGCCAACATGGTTGTGCGGGTCTACGTGGCCCAAAAGCGCAAAATTCAGGTGGGTGACAAGATGGCCGGTCGCCACGGTAATAAGGGAATTATCTCCCGTATTTTGCCCATTGAAGACATGCCTTACCTTCCTGACGGTACACCTATTGACATCGCGCTAAATCCGCTGGGTGTACCCTCCCGTATGAACGTAGGCCAGGTTTTTGAATGCCTGCTGGGCTGGGCGGCTGATAATCTAGACGCTCGGTTCAAGGTCATTCCCTTTGACGAAATGTATGGAGAAGAGGCCTCCCGTAACTCGACCCACGGCAAGCTGATGGAGGCCCGCGAAACTTCTGGTAAAGACTGGATTTTTAACCCTGACGACCCAGGTAAAATTGTGCTGCGGGACGGTCGCACTGGTGAGGCCTTTGATAAGGCCATCACGGTCGGTAGAGCCTACATGCTGAAGCTGGTGCACCTAGTCGATGATAAGATCCACGCTCGCTCTACCGGCCCCTACTCGCTGGTGACTCAGCAACCTCTAGGTGGTAAGGCCCAGCAGGGTGGCCAGCGCTTTGGCGAGATGGAAGTGTGGGCTCTGGAAGCCTTTGGGGCCGCCTACACACTCCAGGAACTGCTGACGGTTAAGTCGGACGATATGCAGGGACGCAACGAGGCGCTCAACGCCATCGTTAAGGGCAAGTCGATTCCTCGCCCAGGTACTCCTGAGTCCTTCAAGGTGCTGATGCGAGAGCTGCAATCTCTTTGCCTAGATATTGCTGTGCACAAGGTTGAGACTAAGGAAGACGGCACTAGCCGTGATATTGAGGTTGACCTAATGGCTGACGTCAATAGTCGCCGTACCCCCTCGCGCCCCACTTACGAATCCATTGCTCGAGATGAAGAGCTAGAAGAAGCTGAGGAATAGTACCTAGACTACTACTCCCAAGACCTCAGCTGAGGAGCGATCGCTTAGCGGTAGCTCCTCCTTAACTACCCTTTGAGGCTGGTTCGCCCCTGCCCTGCCCAGATTGCGCTTACAAGGAAAACACCCAGCATGGCCAAGCTAGAACAGCGATTTGACTACGTTAAAATCGGCATCGCCTCCCCAGAACGTATTCGCCAGTGGGGAGAGCGAACCCTGCCCAACGGACAAGTTGTTGGCGAAGTTACCAAGCCTGAAACGATTAACTATCGCACGCTGAAGCCTGAAATGGACGGGCTCTTCTGTGAGCGTATCTTCGGCCCCGCAAAGGATTGGGAATGCCACTGCGGCAAGTATAAGCGGGTGCGCCATCGGGGTATTGTGTGTGAGCGTTGCGGTGTAGAAGTGACGGAGTCGCGAGTACGTCGTCACCGTATGGGCTACATCAAGCTAGCCGCTCCGGTTGCTCACGTCTGGTACTTAAAGGGAATTCCCAGCTATATTGCTATCTTGCTCGATGTGCCCCTGCGTGATGTGGAGCAAATCGTCTATTTCAACGCCTATGTGGTGCTCGACCCAGGCAATGCCGAGAACCTCAGCTACAAGCAGCTGCTGACTGAGGATCAGTGGATTGAGATTGAGGATCAGCTTTACGACGAGGAGACTGAACTATCTGGGGTTGAAGTCGGTATTGGGGCCGAGGCCCTACAGCGACTGTTGGAGGATCTTGAGCTAGAAACTACGGCGGAAAAGCTGCGGGAAGATATCGCCAACTCAAAGGGACAAAAGCGGGCGAAGCTGATTAAGCGGCTGCGAGTGATCGATAACTTCATCGCCACGGGTTCTAAAACCGAGTGGATGGTGCTAGACGTCATTCCAGTGATTCCGCCAGACCTGCGGCCTATGGTGCAGCTAGACGGCGGGCGCTTTGCCACTTCTGACTTAAACGATCTCTACCGCCGGGTGATCAACCGCAACAACCGGCTGGCGCGTCTGCAA
Source organism: Nodosilinea sp. (assembly GCA_049645805.1). Taxonomy (GTDB): domain Bacteria; phylum Cyanobacteriota; class Cyanobacteriia; order Phormidesmidales; family Phormidesmidaceae; genus Nodosilinea. The sequence continues at coordinate 381 of JBARUP010000375.1, read as the reverse complement.
GAAATCCTGGCCCCCGAGATTATTGTTCGCAACGAAAAGCGGATGCTGCAGGAGGCCGTGGATGCGCTGATTGACAATGGCCGTCGGGGTCGCACGGTGGTGGGGGCCAACAATCGTCCGCTGAAATCCCTTTCCGACATCATTGAGGGTAAGCAGGGCCGCTTCCGTCAGAACCTCCTGGGCAAGCGGGTTGACTACTCGGGCCGTTCGGTCATTGTGGTGGGTCCCAACCTGCAAATTCACCAGTGCGGCCTGCCTCGAGAAATGGCGATCGAGTTGTTTCAACCCTTTGTCATTCATCGGCTGATTCGTCAAGGTCTAGTCAACAAAATCAAGGCGGCTAAGAAGCTAATTCAGCACAACGACCCTAGCGTTTGGGAG
>JBARUP010000374.1:0-11683 GCA_049645805.1 Nodosilinea sp. | reverse complement strand
GGAAGCCAGTAGCAACCATCTGAGGGTCGGTGAAGAAGACTACCCCTGCTACAGAGCCGTCTAGAATTTGGGCGGCTAGCTCAATATCACCTCCCTGACTAGAATCTTGGAGGCTGGATAGCTCTATGTTGCTGAGGTTCCAGCCTCGCTCAATGCTCTGAGCTATCTCTGCTGGAGCAAGAATTTTGAAGTGAGTTAAGACTTGCTGGTGTTTAGCCAGCCACTCCAGCAGGTGATCGAGCTGAGTAGGGTGGGCGAGGAGAGCTAGAGTGCTGGGCATGATCGCATCTTAAGAGTTCGTTAATGCTAACACTCTGCTCTGGGCTGTAATGGCAGTCAGTCGTCGCTTGATAGAGAATCGCCGCCGTCGATGGCTAGCTGTGTCACGGTGTTCTGCCAGTCGCCAATCAGCCCAGGCGACCACAGCCAGTGCACAGCTAGGGTGTTGAGGTTAACCATCGCTGGGGCCAGGGTGATGGTCTGCGTGTAGTAGCGCTCAGCCTGCTGCTGAAAGGGCGATCGCTCCTCAGGCAGCATTGTTATGCTGGCTTCCTTGTAGTTGGCCATAGCAAGGCCAGCGTAGGCGTTGATAGTGATGGGATTGGCAACCTGGGGCGCGCCTTGGTCAATGTCGCGGCGCTGGCCTTGATCAATATCAATCGCCCGTTCCCAAACTTGAATTGCCTGACCGTAATCGCTTAGGGCATAGTGGGCAAACCCCAAACCAACCAGGGCTTCGAGAAAGTCAGGACGCCCTTCTGTGGCATCAGTCCAAGCCCGCATGGCGTCGCTGGGGCTGGCACCAGCGGCGGGATCGGCAATCATTTGCTGCCAGGCCAGACGCCCCCGAACGTAGGCTATATCCGGATCCTGAAGCTGGGGTTGAGATACGGTGGACAGGGCCGAGGCGGCAGCGGTCAGATTGTTTTGATCGAGCAGCTGCTCAACTAGATTTCTAGCGGTGGCGGTGCGGTCGAGGGCTAGCGCGCTAATGGCGCTATTAAGCCGCTCTGTGTCGCTGCCGGGCTGGGTTTGCCCGGTGCCGCTGGCCTCAGGGCGATCGCCTGAGGTCGATCGGTTAAGAGTCGATAGGGTCATGAAGGTTAGCCCCAGTACCGCGCCTAGCCCCGCTAAGCCTAGACTGCCCCAAACAAGTAGGTTGGGGGATACCGACCGCTGCCGAGGCAGTTTCGCTGTGGCCACAGCGCCTTGGAACCGTGGCGACTCAGGTGGCGGCAGCGTTTGTCGATTGTCGGGCTGGGGCAGCAGGTCTTCGGCAGGATCGGCGGCTAGGGGGCGATCGCCTGAGCCCGAGACGGGTTGGGACAGCTGCTGCACTAAGTCGTTTACAGTAGCGCGCTCTGTCTCGGGTTCGACCTCCTGAAGCCAGTCGTAGAGGGGTGCGGGGTCACGGCTACGATCGCCCGCCTGACGAGTCAGCATTTCTGCAGCTAGTCCAGAGATGTCGGGGTCAGCGCTGTAGTCAGGCAGCATCAGAGCAATCTGGGCGTCGTCCTCCTCGAATTCTTCAGCACTGCTGAGGGCGGTAGGGCGCTCCCCTTCGTATAGATAACCGTCAAAGTCGGGGCGCAGGTAGAGCAGCGGCAGCATCCAGAAGGGCTGGTCTGAGCCGTAGGCCGACATTAGCCCCTGACGCACCCGACTGAGGCAGAGGTCAACCGAGTGTCCCTGGTGCAGGTTGCGGTACAGCAGCTGAGTAAAGGTAAGGGCCACGTCGTCAGGGATGCGATCGGCCATGGCAATGACCCCAGGCACTCCGCGGTTAACTAAGGCCTGCACTAGGTTCTGGTCGCGCCAGCCCGCCTGGGCATCGTCCTGGGGGGTATAGGCTCCCCGACAGGAGTTAAACACGGCTAGCCGAGTGCCGTTGTTGACCAGCAGCCCAGCTAGATCCTCACCGCTGAGGCGATCGGTGAGGCCGCTCTGGCGGTTCACCAAAAACAAGTCGCCGCCTGCATCGCCTGCATCGCTGTGGCCAGCGTAGTGTAAGACCTGAAAATTTCCCTGTTCTAGAGCCTGTACTAGCTCAGGCCGTCCCGGCTGCTCCAGAATGGTAACGGCCATAGTCAGGCGCGTGCTGGCTCCATTCTGGTCGACAGCCTGAAGAGTATCCATCAGGCGCTGCACCTCCTGGCGCAGCGCCAGGCGCTCCTGATCGCTGGGGGCTGAGATCACGACCAGCACGCGTAGGGGAACGCTGGCTCCTGCGCGCGGGGCCATTGCGGCTAGGTCAGAAACCGCCTGGCTCTGATAGTAGCGGCACAGAGTGACGTCGAGGCCGGTGGACAGGGGGCGATCGTCTTCGTAGAGCAGTTCCCAGGGCAGGCGCTGCACTCGGCTGTCTTTGAATCCTAAGCGCAGTCGCAGAGGCTGGCGGCGGTTTTGGGCAACGCTTTGGGCTGCTACCCAGCTATCGCGAATGCGTCCCTGAAAAATGCCCTCGTAGAGAGACTGACCCAGCTTAGTCCAGGGACTATCGGCACGGGCAGCAGTATCAGCAACGGCGGCACCAGGGGCGGACAGCAGCGCATGTAGCGGGTCCTGAAACAGCGCCTCAGCCTGAGCCAGCCAGGTTTCTAAAGGCCAGGTGACCTGAGTTTCGGCTAGGGGCACCCCAGTAGCTACGGCCTCGGTGCGCAGTAAGTAGGTATCGGTTCCCGCAACGGGGGTAATCGAAATCTGAAATTCCTGGGTCACGGCCTGAGTCACGGGCGGTAGGGGTGGTCTTCTTTCACGGTAGCTTGCCGAACACCTCTCGGCGACAGGGATGGCGGGTTATTCACAAACTCCATAGCCCTAGGGAGATCAGTAATAACGTTATGATGGCTTGTCTTTATCTACAGGGACCTGGTGGCAAATTCCTGGTGTAGCTTTCGTTTTTTGCAGCCTTTAACCTGGAGTCGACGTTTCCCTGAGCAGCCCGCTTGGAACCGTAAAGCAGCCTGGCAGTCGCTGATCTTTGGCTGCTTGGGAGCTACAGCCGTTGCTATTGCTCCGCCTGCCCCAGCAGAAATTATTTCGGTAGGGCCTGACGGGCTAGAGCTGCCCGCCATGGCAGCGGCCGATCAGGACCGCCTAGAAGCTCTGCTCGGCGTGCAGCAGATAGACGTGCTGAGTACCCTAAGCCCCGATCGCACTACGCTAGTTATCGCCGTCGGCCGCCGCATTTCTCCGGAGGACCGCCAGCTGCATTTCCTCAACGTTCGTACCGGGGAGCTGAGCGATGCCCTAGGGCTGGAGTACGATCTGCTCAGTCCCGACCTGCCGCTGCGCTGGCTCGATAACGATACCCTACGCTACGTGCAGCAGGACGCCTACGGGCCGTGGGAAATCATCACTCTTAACCGAGTCACCGAAATTGCCTCACGCACCCGCGTTTACCCTACTCAGCCCGAGGATGGGGAAGTGTTGGGCATGGCTCCAGATTTCTCCAAGTTTGCGGTGCGGGTTTATGGCGAAAATGAAGACACCATTTACGTTGTGTTCTTGCCCTCGCTGCGGCGACTAGAGGTAGCCCGCCTGCCCGAAGGATTAGAGATTCGGCCCCCAGCCTGGTCGGCTAGTGGTATTCAGATGGCGCTGGTGATGGCGTCGGGGGAAGAGCGGCGGCTGTACGATCGCACTCCCAATACCCCCAGCCTGGCTAATCCTGTGGTGCAGGATGCCCTGGGCCGCCTAGCTCCAGACGAAAATCCGTTTTACCAGCACAGTACCGTGCGGGTGTTTGACTTTTCGCAGCCCAATCCGCTGCGGCTGGAGCTTAGCGCCCCCAACCACGGCAGCGACTCCTTTGGTGAGGCCAGCCTGAGCGCCGATGGCCGTCGCCTGCTGGTCAAGCGCTATCGCCCCAGCCCAGTGGCCGGTCGCCCCTACGCCTCCTACGCGTTTCCTGAGTCGGCCTACTTTGAGGTGTACGACCTGGAGGGCAACCGGCTCAACATCATTACGAAGAACCCGCTGCGGGGACCAACTGAGTCGGCGGGGCAGTTTTTGGGCAGCGATCGCCTGCTGTTTTGGAGCACTGAGGGGCTGAACCGTCGCCTACACCTGTACGACCTGGGCGATGGCAGCCTTACTCCCCTGCCGCTGCCGCCGGGATCTGTAGACCCAGCCTCAATTATGGCGACCGACAGCGGCGACACTGTCATCTACGGATTCTCGTCGGTGACTCAGCCGCAGGAGCTATTTGCCCTCGATCTAGACGGAGAAGCGCCGCCGCGATCGCTGACGACGATCAACGCTGCCGTTGCCGAGAGCAACCGAGTGCGCGTCGATGAGGTGAGTTTTGCGATGGGTCAAGGCGATCGCCAGGGGTTTTTGATTCAGCCAGCGGATAGCGCCTTTCCGCCCCAGGAAGTGCCCGTTGTGCTGTGGCAGCAGGGAGGGCCTGGTTTCTCTATGACCAACGAGTTTGCCACCGAAGTTGAAATGCCCCTAAACCTGCTGCCTAACTTTGGTCTAGCGGTGCTGGTAGTGCCCCTGGCGGGGCGTGAGGGTTTTGGTCCTGAGCTGTACCGCGCCCTAGCCGACGACCAAAACTTTGGCCAGATTGACGTTCAAGAGGGAGCTGAAATTATTGGCCAGATGATTCAGCGGGGGTGGACAACGGCAGGCCAGGTAGGGGTAACGGGCTGCTCCTACGGAGGTTATTATGCGGCGCAGATGACGGCTCAATTCCCCCAGCTTGTGGCTGCCGCGAACCCCCAGTGCTCGCTACTAGATACCCTCACGGAGTGGCAGCTGGGCTATTCATCACTACTGTCATACCTAACGGGGCAGACGCCGATGGAGGCCCCAGGCACCTACATTCAGGCATCCCCCTTGTATAGTGCTGCTGCTATTCGCACCCCCACGCTGCTGTTCCACGGCTCCGATGACTTTTTGCAGATCGACGTAGCCCGCAACTTTCACGACATTGTTGAGCTGGCCGACATCCCGGTCACGCTGTACGAATTTGAAGGGGTGGGCCACAGCCTCTACGGGTCGGGCTATCAGCCCCAGGCGGCGCAGCTGCAAATTGAGTTTTTTAGACAGTATTTGCTGCCCTAGGGCAGGGGCACCGCATACAGTGCTTCTGCCCTAGATTCGATGGCGAGGCGCTATACCAAAGCCTTACGCTTGAAGGTATCAGCGCCAGCATACTTAGCTTTAGCTCCCAGCTCTTCTTCAATGCGCAGCAGCTGGTTGTACTTCGACAGTCGCTCGCCGCGACAGGGGGCACCCGACTTGATCTGTCCGGTCATGGCACCTACCACCAGGTCGGCGATGAAGTCGTCGGGGGTTTCGCCTGAGCGGTGGCTAACCATGCAGGTATAGCCCGCATCGTGAGACATTTTGATCGCCTCTAGGGTTTCGGTAATAGAGCCAATCTGGTTGACCTTGACCAGGGTGGAGTTGCCGACGCCGTCTTTGATCGCTTGGGCAATGATGGCGGGATTGGTGACAAAAGCATCGTCACCGACGAGCTGAATGCGATCGCCCAGCCGCTGAGTCATAGCCTGCCAACCCTTCCAGTCCTGCTCGCCCAGGCCGTCTTCGATAGAGACGATAGGGAACTGATTGACCCAGCTCTCCCAAAGATCGATCATGTCTGCGGAGGATTTACGGCTGCCGTCAGATTTGTGGAACAGGTAGCTGCCGTCATCCTGGTATAGCTCGCTGATGGCGGGGTCAAGGGCGATCGCGATATCGTCGCCGGGCCGCAACCCGGCCTTTTCGATGCCCTTGAGAATGACTTCGATCGCCTCAACGTTGCTCTTGAGGTTGGGGGCAAAGCCACCCTCGTCGCCAATGGCGGTGCTGTAGCCCGCAGCTTTGAGCACCGACTTGAGAGCGTGGTAGACCTCAGCCCCAAAGCGCAGCGCTTCAGAAAAAGTTGGAGCACCCACTGGGGCAATCATAAATTCTTGAAAGTCAACGCTGTTGTCGGCGTGAGCACCGCCGTTGATGATGTTGAAGCAGGGCACCGGCAGCAGGTTTGAATTGGGGCTGCCCAGGTGCACGTACAGGGGAATATCGGCGGCCACCGAGGCGGCTCGCGCCACCGCCATCGATACACCTAAAACAGCGTTTGCCCCCAGGGTTCCTTTGTTGTCGGTGCCGTCGAGGGCCAGCATTTTGTGGTCTACAGCCGCCAGATCCATCGCATCCATGCCCAAAATGGCCGGGGCTATGGTGTCGTTGACGTTGGCCACGGCCTTGAGCACCCCCTTGCCGCTGTAGACCGATTTGTCGCCATCCCGCAGTTCTAGCGCTTCACGAATGCCCGTCGAGGCCCCAGAAGGAACCCCAGCGCGCCCCTTCGCACCGTTCTCTAGCACTACATCGACCTCAACGGTGGGGTTGCCCCGCGAGTCGAGAATCTGCCTACCGTGAACCGATGCAATTGCAACCATGACTACTCCATTGGTAATTCCACAACCCGCTGTCTAACCCTGTCTGGCAGGGCGCGTAGGCTAAAGCGATGAATTATTCTGTAGTATCCTACCGGGTAGAAGGCTTTTTCTAACGTCACATTAACAACCGTTTCAGCGACTACAAGAGGTGACTCCAACTGCTGATGGGGTATATAGAGGGAGTAGCAGCTCTAGAAACATAGAGTTTCAAGTCTCTCAACGGCCAGGATTATCAACGACGTAGGTAGGGTTATCGTCTCCCCGTTTGGATTCTGGGGCCACTGCCCGCCCGATGGTATCGCCAGTGTTTTTCTTAGCAATAGCTCGTTGCGTCGCTGGCTCATTGTTGGCTCGATCAGCTAGGGCTGTTAATACGTCCAATGGTCATTGTAGAGGTCAAGGTAGCGATCGAAGAGCTGCATAGCCGGGTGCGAATGCTTCCGCTGGTGCGGCCTAGGTAGCTTGCTACCGCGCTTAGCTAGCTGGTCGAGGTAGGGCATGTCTTCTAGCAGAGTTAGACTAGCGGCCAGCAGCAGAATGGCCTTGAGCAGCTCTCTCGGCCAGCCTAGATCGCTAAACATCTGAACAGGCAGATAGTGTTCCTCAGCGCTTAGGGGAATCACGCTAAACAAAACGCGAATGAACTTCTGTCTATAGACTGGCACCTTAAGCTCAATTTGATGGGGCGAGTGAATAGTTAAATCAACCTCAACACTGGGATCGCGCCACAGCCATGACAATTCGCTTGAAGCGGACTGGCGAGAGATCTCGGTTCTGAGTTTGAGGTCTTTGCAACCGCTCAAGCGAACCGTTGGATGCACAGCCATCCAAAACTACAAAAGGAGTTACATCATGAAGAATGCTCGTCTCAGCCTGTTGGTCTTCGGACTCTATTTGGTCTTTGTAGTTGGAATCGGCTTCATGTTCATCCCGATGCAGATGTTGCATCTCTTTGAGTTGACAGCAGGGGACGACGTATGGATTCGCTTTGTTGGAATGCTGGCATCCATCATTGGGATTTACTACATACAAGTAGCACGCACCGAGCTGGACGGTTTTATTCCTTGGACTGTGCCCGTACGCTGTTATGCCAGCGCTTTTATGGTGGTATTGGTTGTATTGAAAATGGCTGGTCCGAGCTTATTATTATTTGCAGCCATTGACGCCGCTGGCACTGCTTGGACTTGGTTTGCTCTTCGTTCGGCTAAGAAGTATGTATGAGGGCCTCTAAAAATCCCAATGCAGGTGGAGGTGATTAATTGCAGCGAGATTATTGATGGGTGATGTGTCGCTGACAATAATCACAATCTACCCATCTCCCGCAGGTTTTGAATGTCTTGTTCAAAATCTTCTACGCCGTAATGCACTGGGATATGGCGACTGGCAAGTAGATGTTGAAAGGCGACGCGGTGCATTGCTGCAATCGACTGGCTCGAGCAAGGGTAAGCTTTTCGTGCTGAAAGAGCATAACAGCAATCTCTTGACGCATTTCAGCTTCAGTCATGCGAGTAGCAGTTAAGATCCCATCGGGAACAACAATGCTCATAGCACAATTTCTCGCTACTTTCCCTATTGTAAGCCTATGAAGCGATACACAGGCGGTTGCCTATGCGGCAACGTCCGAATTGTGGCAACAGGGCTGCCAAACCGGGTCGGTCTTTGCCACTGTCTCGACTGCCGCAAGCATCACGGAGCCCTGTTTTACGCTGCCGCCGTGTTCCCTCAGGATGCCGTAACCATCAATGGCGAAACCCGCGACTACAACGGGCGGTTTTTTTGTCCTCGCTGCGGCTCGTCCGTTTTCGCGCGCACCGCAGACGAAATCGAAGTGCACCTGGGCTCTCTAGATGCCCCCGACCAACTAATGCCAACCTACGAAAGCTGGATCATCCGTCGCGAGTCCTGGTTGCCGCCGTTTCCGCTGGCAGGGCGATACGATCGCGATCGCAACCTCACGAGTCGCTTTGAGGAGTAGGTTTCACAATACATCTCTATCTCCAAAGGCCGCAGCGGCAGTAATTGAGCTGCTGTCAGACAGCCTATAATCAATGAAGTAGAACGGCTTTGGTGCAGAGGTATGATCGCGATCGCGCCTATCGAGTCTTTACCAAACAGCTCAGTGGCAACTACCTAATGAGCTTAGTCTCACCGTGGGCGCTGTTCTTGGCTGGCTACTGGAGTGACTCCCTCTGCCTGTCTAAGTACAGCACCCTTTGTTAAATTCGAACGCTAAACGCCTCAACCTTCTACGTCACTAGGTTGTCAACTGTTAGCCCTTTGCCCACGAGGGTTCCAGCGCGATCGCTGCTCTTCAATATGCATTGTGGCTTCATTCTTCTTCAGGTGCCGGGGGCTGCTCTCAAACGACAGCGACGAGGGCATCGCCTCCGGCCCGTACTCCGCTCGAATAAACGCGGCCACATCAGCGTAGGAGGGCGAAAAGACCGCGTCTTCTACCGAGGGCATGGCAAGATGCGACCTCAGCGCGGCAGAAAACAGCCCAGTGCCGTCATCAAAGAAGCGTTCGGTGGTAGCCCCATACTGGTCGTAGGGGTAAAACGACAGATCCGCTGGGGCCTTGGCAGCCACCCAAGACGCATAGGCCCAGTATTCGCTAAAAGTGCCAAACTCATTGGCCGATCGCATCATCAGCAACAGCCAGTGGCTATTGGTTTGATAGTGAAGGTTGAGCTGGTGCTTAAAAGTGTTCAGGTGCTCCTGCTTGAACCACATGTGGTGGGGAATAAACGTGCCCTCTGGGGCAAGGCAGGGCTCAACCTCCAGCACCGAGCGAATCCACTTCGCCCAGGTTGAGACAATGTCGGCATTGCCCCACTTGTTGTGCTGAAGTAGAGCAAACCGATGCTGAAGATTAGACTGGTCCTCTTCAACCAGGGGCCAGGTAGCAGCAGGCAGCAGATCGCTATCCCAAACGACATACCACTCGCTCAGACCTGCAATGCCTTCAGCAGCGCCCAGCTTGAGCAGCTGCTGATAGAACCAGCCCGGTGTATAGAGCGACGCCCCCAAATCTAGCTCGGCGCAGATAGCATCTTTAGAGAAGCCGCAGCCCTCAAAGAAAGATTCTTCTCTATAGGTAGAGAGGGTAGCTACCTGCCAGGCTTTAGCTTTTTCCAGGACGGCCTGGGCCTCCTGCTCTGGGGCAATAATATGAATAGCCCTGGGAGCATAGTGGGTTGTAATTCCTTCTAGCACCGCCTGAGTGTTCCAGCGGCAGCGATAGAGCGGAATGACCACATCAAACGATGTGTTTGCCATAGGAGAAAACGTTTCTACACAGTTGATAGGGTTTGGCTCGGGCTATCTTGGTAGGCTGAGCCCAGCTCCACCGGAATGTGAGCCACCGTAGACGGGTCTTCTAGCCCCACGTCGCTACAGAGAGGCTCGATACCGATGCCCTGTCTGGGGTAGGTGGCGCAAATATCCCGATAGGCGGCGATCGCCTCGTTCAGCTCGTCGCGAGTCAGGGCATTGAGGTACCCACATCGCCCAATCGTGCCCTTAGGCAAAGGCACTACCAGATTACCGCCGCGCTTCTGAACGATCTTCTCTTGGGAGGCCCACAGGGTATCTTGGTTGAGCAAAATATCGTGCCAGAGGCTGAGCCCAAAGGAGTCAATCAGCCGCAGAATGCGGTGGAAGTCTTCGGCACTGATCCAGTTCAGGCGATGACTCAGGTAGGCCCCGAATCCCATACCAATGGCTACGGCATGACCGTGCAGCAGTCCGGCCTCAATCTCATACCCCGGCGACCAGGTGTGGCCATAGGCGTGGGGACGACACTGATGGGTCTCATAGAGGTTGTCATATTCAGCCTCTACGTAGCTGCGCATAGCCGCTCCCAAGATCTGTTGGGAAAGTTCGCTGATACCGTCTCCAGGTTGACAGTTGGTAGTACCAAACCGGGAGGTGACCAGCTCGGGGCCAGCTTGCTCTAGGTAGCCGAACAGCTTAGCATTCTTGACCACGGCCATTTTAATGATTTCGGCAATGCCGTGGCGCAGCCAGCCTTCGCGCAGGGTCTTAAAAAAGGAGCGATCGGTAATGGACAAGATAGGCGCGTGGTAAGCACCAAAGAGATTTTTGTAGCCAAAGCCGTCGCAGCAGGTGCGGGGCGAAGGGCCAGCATCGATGCCAGCCACTACCGAGGTAGACAGCATCACGTAGGGGGTGTTGCGGTGATACAGAGCGCAGGCTAGACCGCCAGTATCGGTTAGTACCCCACCGCCGACAATCAGCACGGGTTCGTTGCGAGCTACCCCAAGCTGCTTAAAGTCACCCAGCATGCGCTCTACGGTGTGGATCCCCTTATCCACCTCCATAGCCCGATAGACCAGCTTATCTAAGTGAATGCCGTAGTGGCTGAAGTAGTGCTCGATCTGCTTGCCGTAGAAGCTCTCTACGTTTTGGTCAACCAGGCAGACACAGCGACCAAGTGCTATGTAGGTATCCTTCAAGACGGGCTGCTCGAGGTCGAGCACGTTTTCCAACACCTTGATCGAGGTGAACGTGTTCGAACTCATCACCGCTTCAACAGTTTGATCGTCAGCCGTACTGACTACGTGACCGTTACTTTCGCGATAGCTAGAGGTTGGATAAATGGCGTGGGGGTTTGTTTCTACTAGACGCAGGGCTAGATCTTGATAGAACTCCTGCTCTTTGCTGTCTAAGAGTCGCTTTAGCAGTTTTTGCCTACCTAAGTCAGATGATTGAACTCTATCGGCAAAAGCCGACCAATCAACCCCACCAGCAACATCAAAGGCAGAAACCAGCTCGGCTAGCAGGGTGAAAAAGGTGGCTAGAGATAAGTTGAGGCAGCTGCGCAATCGACGACAAGGAGCTAGGCCCTGAATAGCCCCCATGGAAGCAAATTCTTGCCCTAGCTCTGGTGAAAAGACCTGGCAGTCGATGAAGGAGAGCAGCAGGTCTTTAAACTTCGGGCTGCAGCAGACAGCCTCAACCGCATGGTCTAAATCTGGGTATGCCAAAGGTTGGCTGTCATAAGTGCTGATAAAAGCCGCAACCACCGAGGTAGTCTTCGTCATTATTGAGGTCCCGCAAAAGACGTGAGTACAATCTCAGCCAGGGTGCTGAAGCCAGAAGAAAAGCGCTAAGGAACCATCTGCTTGACTCGACAACCTGACAAACTTGGGTCTATACCCTAAAATTGAAGTTTTCAAGGGGACATAGCTAGAATAGAGACACCTTGCCGGAAGGAAAGCCAGTTCTTCCCGATAAGACTATGG
>JBARUP010000373.1:0-7495 GCA_049645805.1 Nodosilinea sp. | reverse complement strand
GGATGAGTCGGTAAGCGGGTAGAGATTGCTATATGATCGGGAGTGATGATGCTTGGACAAGAGGTCAGCTGTGCGAGAAATTTTGATTAGTCTGGGAGTTTTAGCGGCCTGCTGTGTAGTGCTGCTGCTGGCTCAGTTTACCGGCTCCCAGCCTGAGGCGATCGCGTCTAGCCTGAGCCGTGCTGAGGTCGCTGATGCTAGTATCCTAACCGAGCCTGTGGCCCAGCTGGCCCAGGCTGCCGCCGACTTAACTCCCGACGCTGGTGCTGAAATGCCATCTATAGACGAAGAGAATGAAGTAGACGAAGAGAATGAAGACGCGCTAGTGACCACTGACTCTGGCCTCCAGTATGTCGATGTGGTCGAGGGCACCGGAGCCATGCCTCAGCAAGGCCAGCGAGTCACGGTGCACTACACCGGCACCCTAGAGAACGGCGTCAAATTCGACAGCTCCCGCGATCGCGGTCGTCCTTTTACCTTTCAAATCGGCGTCGGCCAGGTGATCAAGGGTTGGGATGAAGGCGTTGCCTCCATGCGGGTGGGTGGCCAGCGCAAGCTGATCATTCCCGCTGAGCTAGGCTACGGCAGCCGGGGCGCGGGCGGCGTTATTCCGCCTAACTCAACGCTGCTGTTCGATGTCGAGCTGCTGCGGATTGGCTAACGGCACCTTAGCCCGACTGAGACTGCTGAAATTTGCGGAGGGCGTTCTGGGTCTTAGGCCCGGCGACGCCATCGACGGGACCAGGATCATAGCCCCGCTTAGTCAGCTGCTGCTGAACCTGCCGCGCACCTTCGGCGAGGCTTTCGTCGAGTTCTTCAAGCAGTTCTAGGGCTGTATCACTGGGATTATCGACGTGGGTGAGGTTAAGTAGCTCGCGCAGGCGCGACTTAAGGTCTTCGTTGACGGACGCATATACACGGCTCGCGCTGCCCAGCCCGAGGGCATGGTCAATGAAGTGATCGGCTTCGTTGACCCAAAAGTCAAGCCGTCCATCGACTTCAGCCTGAGCCAGCAGCTGGTCTAAGCGCTGGCTTTCGGCATCGCTGAGGATAGGGCGCGACGCCAGCTGACAATACTCGCGCACCATCGCCAAACAGTCGGCGTCTGTAATTCCTGGAACGTGATGCGCTAACGGTTCACCCATGGTCTTCACGCTTGTGGTATCAGTACGGTCTTACGCCTGCGTATGGTTAGACTTTCAGGATTGAATCTTGGAGGCGGTATCTTGAGGCAGGATCTGTAGTTTAGCTACTGCTTGGTCGTGCTAACGAGGGGGGGGAAACCCTCCTCAATCTTCCTAGCGCCTGGCCACAGAAAACCACGGGCACAGGAAGGGCAATCAAAGGTGCGCAGGACCATATTTTCGGCCGCATGGGTGCGCAGAGACTTCAAAAAGGATATAGACGCCGTAGCGTACCATCTCGACTAGCACTGTAGGTCTCCCCGGTAATGCAGATGTAGTTCTGGCTAGGCGATCGCGCCATAAATTTGCGGAGCGGCATGTTCCTGGTCCCAGAACTCTTTGAAGACCACTAGACTGCTAAACCGCTCGGCTGTGTTGACCGCCCTAGGTTTGGTAGGTGGCTCAAGGGGCAGGTCGGTGGAGCAGTGGTGGTCATGGCAAAGAGTCTACTATTGCCAGCATCATACTCCTAACCCCTGGCTCAAAGCTGTTAGCAAACGGTCATTTTCGGTTTCGGTGCGCACCGCCACTCGAAAATAGTCTAGCCCCAGTTCAGCAAAGCTCAGGCAGTCGCGAATCAATACCTGATGACTGTGCAGCAGCCTCTCCTGAAGCAGCGGGGCCGGTAGGGTAGTTTTAACCAGCAGGTAGTTGGCTGCTCCTGCCGCTGGTGATAGTCCAGGAGTGGCCTGCAAGCCGTCAAAAAGTTTTTGGCGGGCGGTGGGCAGCCACTGCCAAGTGCGAGTTTGAAAGGCCGTGTCGCTAACTGCCGCGATCGCCGCTGCTGCCGCCAGGGTATTGACGGGCCAGGGGTCACGCCAGCGCTGCCAGCGACGCAGGCGATCGGGATGCCCTAGGGCATAGCCTAGGCGCAGGCCGGGCAGACTATAAAACTTGGTTAGCGATCGCAGCACTACCAGGTTGGGATAGCGGTCCAGGTACCCGACTAGAGACTGCTGCCGGTCGGGAAGGACAAAATCCATAAAAGCCTCATCCACAACCACCATGGCAAACCGCTCCAGCAGTGATTCTAGGCTGGCCGCCGTAAATAAGCGGCCCGTGGGGTTATGGGGGTTGTTAATAAGAATGCCAGACGCCCCCTCAGGCTGGGGAAGCGGGAAAAGATCGCTAGTAGCCACCCCGCTGTCTGGCAGCACCCAGGGCCTAATCGGTACGTCAAAAGAAGCTAAGGCCCGACCGTAGTCACCAAAGGCGGGAGTCAGCAGGCAGCAGCAGCCAATCTTAGCCAGGTCGCGGGCGGCCCAGGTTAAGAGTTCTGCGGCCCCGTTTCCCGGCAGCACCCAGTCAGCCGACAGGCTATGGTAGCTAGCTAGAGCCTGTCGCAGGGCACCATAGTCGGGGTCGGGGTAGTAACACAGCTGCCCTAGGGCCTCGGCCATAGCCTCCATCACCGAATTGGGCGGCCCTAGAGGATTGATGCTTGCCGAGAAGTCTAGTAAAGAATCGGGGGAACAGCCTGCGATCGCCGCCGCCCAGGCTAAGTTTCCCCCGTGAACAGGTCGATTGAGTGTGTGAGTAGGCGGTGTTTCAATCAAGAGGGCCCTTACTTAGCCACCTTTTCTTTGAACAGCTTGCCGGCGGAAAATGCAGGCACCTTTGTGGCGGGAATCACCATAGTATCGCCGGTTTTAGGGTTGCGACCCTCGCGCTCTTTGCGCTCGCGCCGCTCGAAGGAGCCAAACCCAACCAGGGTAACCTTCTCGCCCGCTGCTACAGCTTCAATAATGGCGTCGATAGTGGCAGAAATGACGAGATCTACCTCCTTCTTGGTTACGGGTTTGTCGCTAGTGGAGGAAGCCTTATCAGCCACCGTATCAACCAGTTCAGCCTTATTCATACCTGTCTCCTATGGGCAATACATGGGGGATCCAGTCGTATTCGGGCTGCAAGCCCGGAACGTGAAGCACAATCCCGATAGCCAGAACGGCCGAAACCCCCGTCAATCCAGAATTTCACTGCCCCATTCTAAGGGCAACCCCTAAAAAGTGGATCGCTAAAACCTTTAATTTATGTAGATTTCGGGGTTTTTTAAGAAATTTAAACGACCAAGCGCCTATAAGGTCTAGTCCTAACCTAGTAGAGCATTCTCTAAAATCCTCTACTAGTGAAGGTTTACAGCGCTAGCCTAGCTTAGGCAGTCGCACCACTCCAGTTGACCCAGTCCTGGGGCTTGAGGAAAACGTCGTACAGTCGGGCTTCAGGACAGTCTGGTTCGGGGGTATAGCCATACTCCCAGCGCACCAGGGGCGGAAGCGACATCAAAATAGACTCTGTACGACCGTTAGTTTGTAGCCCAAAAATGGTGCCTCGGTCATACACCAGGTTGAACTCCACGTAGCGGCCACGGCGGTAGAGCTGAAACTGTCGCTGATGGTCACTGTATTCCGTGTCGTGGCGACGCTCAACAATGGGGACATAGGCTGGTAAGAATGCATCACCGCAGTCGCGGGCAAAAGTGAAGAGATCTTCCCATCTGCGCTGGGGTAGCTCACCAATACTCTGACTGGTCTGAGCGGCGGTTTTGTCGTCGGGGCCGCGGTAAAGACTGCCCTGGCCATCCTGGTAGTCGAAGAAAACACCGCCTACACCGCGGGTCTCGCCGCGGTGCTTGAGGTAGAAGTACTCGTCACACCAGGGCTTAAATACCTGGTAATATTCGGGCCGGTGACGATCGCACACACCCTTGAGCGTCTGATGAAAGTGCACAATGTCTTCATCGACCGGGTAGTAGGGAGTGAGGTCAATGCCGCCGCCAAACCACCAAACCGGCCCCGCCTCAAAGTAGCGGTAGTTGAGGTGCACCGTGGGCACGTAGGGGTTGCGAGGGTGCAGCACCATAGAAGTGCCGGTAGCATAAAACCGATGGCCCGCCGCCTCGGGCCGCTGCACCAAAATCGACGGCGGCAGATGGTCGCCCCACACTTCGGAAAAGTTGACGCCGCCCTGCTCAAAGATCTTGCCCTGCTTAATCACCCGCGATCGCCCGCCGCCGCCCTCGGGCCGCTCCCAGGCGTCTTGCTGGAACTGGGCACCGCCGTCGATAACCTCAAGCCGCTGACAAATGCTGTCTTGCAGCTGCTGCAGCATGGCGCTGACGCGATCGCGAGAATCTGCCGGTGGTGCGGTGGTAACGGGTTTAGATACAGGGGTAGTGGTCATAGCGTGGAGAAAACAATACGTTATGTCGGCACCGGGTCGAATATGTCACACTGTGGAATGGCTTTAGCGTGGAGATCAGGATCCATTTCTGCCGCCGGATGTCTTTTTTTCCCGGTGACTGCCCCGAAGCAGTGGTCATTTAATCTCGTGTAACACCTCGACGGTATCCAGGTATTGTTCAAGCTACCGTGAAATCACGCTTAATACCCACCTCATCCGTCAGGTTGAGAAAAATGTTTAGAAACACAACGTTCTGTATCTATACATAGATCTAGCTGGCGTACCCTTCGCTTAGCAGCTCGCCCGTGACCGCATGATCTGACCGCCATGATCTTTCTGCATACGTTCATAATTCGTCGCTGTCAGATGTCCATTTTAGAAACCAGCAGGGGAGGCTACCGTGTTTAAAACCTGGTCCTTTCCCCGTCCGTTTCTCACCCTGATGCAGATTATTCAGCACTGGGTTCAGGTACAGCAGCAGCTTGAGAAAACGTATCTAGCCGTTAGCAGCGCCTCGGTAGACGCGCTCTGGCAGACGGTCATGAATTTGGCCGATGTCTCTTGGCATCCGCTGTTGACCAGCACCAACGCTCCCCTTGGGCTCAAGCCCAAGCCAGGGCTAATCTACCGGGCGTTTACTCGCCTGTATCCGGTACCAGTGAAAATTTTTGTTGAGCGCGTGCAGCCGCACGAGCTAATCAGTATACGGGTGCTGCCCATTCCAGGGCTGGAGGAACGGGTAACCTACCACCTCAAATCGACCGTGCGGGGCACCCAAATTTCCTATTCGGTGACGCTACGGGGCTGGCTTTCGCCGCTGGCCTGGTCGCTGCTGCGCCCCTACGCCGCTAGGGTGGCTTCAGCCCTGGCCGAAGCCGCTGAGCATCCCGATCTTCTCGCTGGGCCTAACTCTCGTCAGGTCTGGTAGATCGCTGTGAATTTAGGCTGTCTAAACCAACTTTGTCCTAGAGCTAACCTTCGAACAAGAGCAATCATCGAGCTGTCGGCACATTCTCCAGCTTCGTGAAAACGGTCACGCAAACCTCACAATTCCAGCCTATAGCCCGGCCGAACCCCACGAAAAACTCAGCCGTACCGACACTGCAATGCCAAGCAGTGAAACGCTAAGCTAGTCGGTAAATTTTCTCCAGGCTTCACCATGGCAGACCCCACCAGCTTCTCTCTCTTTCTGGCCGCTGTCGCCGTCATCACGATCACCCCTGGCCCCGACACGTTTTATGTACTGGGCCGCAGTTTAGAGCAGGGACGGCTAGCGGGCATGATTTCTTCCCTCGGTATTTTTGTCGGCAACCTGGGCCACACCACCGCCGCCGCAGTTGGCCTTTCGGCGCTGCTCATGACCTCGGCCCTGGCTTTTAACATCGTCAAATATGCTGGGGCGGCCTATCTGGTCTACCTCGGCATCCAGGCCATTCTCAACCGCAGCCACGGCAGCGCCTTACCCACGGCCCCCCGCGCCAGCCTGATAAAAATCTTTTTGCAGGCTATTCTCACTAATCTGCTCAACCCCAAGGCAGCGCTGTTTTTCCTCGCCTTTATTCCTCAGTTCATTGACCCTGCTGCTGGCCCCATGGCCCTGCAAACTCTGCGACTAGGGGTGATTGTGGCGGCGACTTCCAGCCTGTGGCTGGCGCTCATTGCGGCCATGGTTGCCACCGCTGGGCAAAACCTCAGCCGTCATCCAAAAGCGATCGCCCTACAGCGGTGGATCACGGGCAGTTTGTTTGTGGGGCTGGGGCTGAGACTGGCGATCGCAGAGTCCAGAGACTGAGCGGTCTCCTGCGACCCTAGTGCTGCCACTGAACCTTAGGCAGTGCGCTCAACTAGGTCAGCGCCCCTTAAGATGGTTGGGTAACTTCATGCCCCCCTGCGGTGGCTTTACTAGCCAACCTATTCTCGGCCCCATGACTCTAACGCTAGATTCTAAATCCGTGCTGGAAGTGCTGCGCCCGGTGCAAGACCCGGAGCTGCAAAAAAGCCTGGTAGACCTCAATATGATCCGCAACGTGGCGATCGCGGGTGGCGACGTCAGCTTTACCCTGGTGCTGACCACCCCGGCCTGCCCCCTGCGAGAATTCATCGTCGAAGACTGCGAAAAGGCCGTGCGCACCCTGCCTGGGGTTGAAGCTGTCAACGTTGAGGTGACCGCCGAAACGCCGCAGCAGAAGTCTCTGCCCGACCGCACCGGCATTGACGGCGTCAAAAATATTGTGGCTGTCTCCAGCGGCAAGGGCGGCGTAGGCAAGAGCACCGTGGCCGTGAATCTGGCGGTATCTCTAGCCCAGGCCGGAGCCGCCGTGGGCCTGATCGACGCTGATATTTATGGCCCTAACGCCCCGATTATGATGGGTCTGACCGAGGCCCAGGTCGTGGTGCAGCAGGGGGAAGTGCTAGAGCCCGCCTTTAACCACGGCGTCAAGATGGTGTCGATGGGCTTTTTAATCGACCGCGACCAGCCGGTAATCTGGCGCGGCCCCATGCTCAACGGCATTATTCGCCAGTTTCTCTACCAGGTGGCGTGGGGCGAGCTGGACTATTTGATTGTGGACTTACCCCCCGGCACGGGCGATGCCCAGCTTACCCTGGCTCAAGCGGTGCCAATGGCGGGCGCTGTAATCGTGTCTACACCCCAGTCGGTAGCTATTTCGGACGCCCGTCGGGGACTGAAGATGTTCCAGCAGCTTCAGGTGCCGGTGCTGGGCATTGTCGAAAACATGAGCGTGTTTATTCCCCCCGATGCGCCCGAGAAGCGCTACGACATCTTTGGCTCAGGCGGGGGCGAAACCCTGGCTAAAGAGCTAGGTCTGCCGGTGCTGGGCTGCATTCCCCTCGAAATGGCGGTGCGTGAAGGGGGTGATCAGGGTATTCCTATTGTGGTGCAGCACCCCGACTCGGCAAGCGCGCGAGCGCTGCGAGCGATGGCCGAGCAGGTAGCGGCTAAGGTTTCGGTAGCCGCCCTGGCGTAGGAGAAGCAAGTCATGTTCATTACCGATGTGCAAAAACAGTGGCGATCGCTGCTGACCAGCTGGCAGGGCATCGACTGGATGCTGCTGGCGCTGCCGGTAGCGCTGACGGCCTTTGGAGCGATCGTTATCCACAGCACCCAGCGC
>JBARUP010000372.1:0-7387 GCA_049645805.1 Nodosilinea sp. | reverse complement strand
GCTTCGTCCCATTCGTCGCCAGCTGGGTTGTTGGGCGTATCGTCGCTGCCTTCGGGCCTGGAGGTAACGGCAGGTTCGGCATTGTAGGGAGGAACAATAACTCGATAATCAGCATCAACGACGCCGTCTTCAGCCAGTTCGGGGGCTCCGAGGGGGGGGGCGTGACCAACATCGTCGGGGGGAGCATAGATGCTGTCTACCTGGCCACTAGGGGCGGGCGTGTTCTCTTCGCGGTAGCTGTAGGAGTACAGGGAGCCATCCTGATAAACTCGGCGAGGGGCCTGAGCCTCAAAATCGCGGCTGGGGGCATCATTCCAGCCCTGAGCGATCTCATTTAGGCTATCCTGCACCGGGCTACCCCCTGGGGGAGTATAGGGCTGATTTTCAAGGCCGTCCCAGTCAGTGTCTAGCTCCTGCAGCGAGTCGTCAACGCGCTGCCGCTGCTTAGCGCGCTGCTTACTGCTGCTAAACCAGGTAGTAACGCCATCGAGCACCCCCGAGGCCGCATTTGTTGCTGAAGAGTCGGGCCGGGGGGCCTGGCTGAGGGACTCCCAGTCGCTCCACCGATCGGGAGCCTTTAGATTCGTCCAGGCTCGCCAGCTGGGGTCATCGTCGGCAGCATCACCGCCCTGGCTGGAGTCACCAGGAGTAGAGGGCGATCGGCCCGAACCGGCAGACCGCGAGGCTGGATTGGTGTAGGGTGGGGGGCTGGGGCGATCGCTAGCGGTACGGCTGACGCTCGGGTCTGAGGATGATCCGGCTGGCTCGTAAAACGATTGAGGCCGATATTTATAGCCCGACGACCGACCGGCGCTACCCCTCAGCGAGCCTAGTAGTGCCGTTAGCACTAGGGTGGTCAGAGCGCCCAGCAGCACCGCCCCCACCAGCCACACCCCTAGGGGCAGGGCCTGGGTACCGCTGCCAAAAAATATCAGCGGCAGCTCCGGGGCTAAATTTTGCACCCCCAGCAGCACTACTAACCCCAGCACCAGCACCACGATAATCAGACGCACAGTAGCCATAGCGAGCCCTATAACGTATCTTTGCCCATCCTATCGCGAGCGACGTCTTTGGCAGCTCAAAGACAGGCCAATCGTCAGATCAGCGGCCCTGCCAGCGAGCCAGGGGCACGCAGTCAATGTCGAGCTGGTCAAGGGCGCGGGCTACTACAAAGTCGACCAGGTCATCGATAGTTTGGGGCTGATGGTACCAGGCCGGAATAGCGGGCACAATTCGGGCTCCAGCCTCCGCTAGCGTAGTCAGGTTGCGCAGGTGAATCAGGCTAAAGGGCGTTTCACGGGGCACCAGCACTAGTTTTCGCCCTTCTTTAAGCTGCACATCGGCAGCCCGCTCCAGCAGATCGGAGCTGAGACCAGCCGCCAGCCGCCCCACGGTGCTCATGCTGCACGGTATGACCACCATGCCCGCCGCACGGTAAGACCCACTGGCAATGGTTGCTCCCACGTCGCCCCAGGGATGGCAGCGCAGTTTGCCCAGGCTAGGCACTCCCGCCTGGTCACGCCAAAACTGCTCCTGCCGGTCGGGGTCGAGGGGCATGTGAATGTCTGACTCTGCCTGCCACACCATCTGCGCCGCCTTAGAAGCGACTAAATCCACCACGCCGTCGGCATTCAGCACGTGTTTGATGGCGTGCACCGCATAGACCAAGCCGGAGGCCCCGGTAACACCCAGAATGAGGGGACGAGCGGAGGCGAGGGTGTCGGAGGAGTCCATTAGGTTAGGTGAGGGGAGAGAATGTATAGATAGATTTAGACGGTAGGTGAGATCGTTGGACTCTCACTATGCCAACCTTCATCCTAACGGCCCAGCAGTTCCAAACCTAGCGCTACGAAGCCCCGTCCACTCCCCTACTCCCCCTCATCTCGACCCGCATCGTCACCATCTAAAGACTCCCCATTGTCGTCTTCGCTGTAGCCGTTGGGTTCCTCATCTTCAGGAGCCTGGCTACCGCCACCGACGGCGACTAGGTCGATCTGCTGGCGGTAATAGTCGACGCTCTTAACCTGTACGTCAACCTGGTCACCCAGTCGATACTGCTGGCGGTTCTTGCGGCCAACGAGCTTCTGCTGCCGAGCCCGATATTCGTACCAGTCATCTTTGAGAGAGCTAACGTGAACCAGCCCCTCTACCAGCAACTCTTCAATCTCGACAAAGAAACCGTAGGACTGCACGCCGGTAATGAGCCCGTGAAAGACTTCGCCGGTATGCGATCGCATAAACTCAGCTTTTTTTAGCCCCTCTAGGTCGGTCTCGGCCTCCTGAGCCAGGCGCTCGCGCTCGGTCAGGTGAATAGCGATTCGGGGCAGGTCATCCTCTAGCTCGTGCTGAATGTCGGGGGGCAGCACGTTCCAGTTGACCTGGCCCTGACAGGAGCTGTGGCGCAGGTTGACCGGGTCTTTGGAGCGGGTAGAGCGGCGATCGCGGCCTGACTCAAAGACCGCGTGGAGAATGCGGTGCACCAGCAGGTCGGCGTAGCGCCGCGATGGCGAGGTGAAATGGGTATAGCCCTCGGTAAGAGCCAGCCCAAAGTGCAGATCGGCGTGGGTGCTGTAAAAGGCAGGCTGAATAGTCTCCAGCAGCAGGTAGGTGAGAATTTTTTCGGACCCAGAGGCCGCGAACTGCTCCACAAACCGCTGATAGTCCTTGGGCTGAGGGGCAGCTTCGTCGTCGAGGACGAGCTGAATCTCCATATTTTCGGCCAGCTTGACCAGCTCCTGCACATCGCTGGCGTCGGGGGCGCGGTGCAGGCGATAGATAGCAGGCACCCCTAGCGCCTTGAGCTGCTGGGCAATGAGCTGGTTGGCCAGCAGCATGCACTCAGTAACAATCTGTCGGGAGGGCAGGCTGGTGGCGGTAACCATGACCCCCAGCAGCCCCTCGTCGTCGTACTGAAACTTAGGCGATCGGTAGTGGGCCAGCGGCTCACCGGCGTCGGCGGGAAAGTCGTACTCAGGCAGGTTAAGCTCGAAGGAACCCCTGTGCAGCCGCTGCCGCTTGATAGCCTGACTCAGATAGAGCAGGTTATCCATCAGGTCGTAGACGGGCTCCAGCGCTTTAAGCGCCCTGGGCTTGATGCCCAGACTCTCAATCAGCTCTGAGTTGTCGCGCTCCAGCACCGCCTGGGCTTCTTGGTAAGAAATTTGGTGATCCACAGCCACGATCGCGGGCTGGACTTCGTACTCTAGCACCGCCCCAGTGTCGTCGAGGGTTACCAACACGGAGATAGACAGGCGATCTTTGCCGGTCAGCAGCGATCCCAGCGCCCCAGACAGCGGCGGCGGCAGCATGGGAATTACCTCATCGCCCAGGTACACCGAGGTGCCCCGCTTAGAGGCCTCCTGATCGATCGCCGAGTGGGCCGTCACGTAGTGTGAAATATCAGCGATGTGGATTCCCAGTCGCCACTGACCAGCATCGGTGCGCTCCAGGCTGAGGGCATCGTCAATCACCTGGGCGTTGGGGCCATCAATCGCTACGGTAAGTGCCTCGCGCAGATCGAGGCGATCTTTGCTGTCGGCTTTAAGGACTCGAGTGGGCAGATCCTGGGCCGCGGCTAGCACAGTATCAGAGAAGGAGCGGGGCAGGTCGTGCTTGCAGTAGACAATATCAATGTCGGCAGCAGCCTCGGCATCGCTGCCCAGTACCTGGGCGACTCGTCCCTGGGGCGGGTGCTGCCCCAGGGGATAGCGCACAATTTCCACATGGGCCAGCTGATCGACCGCGTCGGCCAGATCGCCGCCGTTGGCTACTAGGGCCAGCTCAAACAGCAGCCGGTCATCTAGGGGGACGGCTCGGTATTCTTCGGCCTCTTGCTTAACTCGCGCCAGCACCGAGGCATTAGCTCGCTCTAAAATAAGCTGCACTTCGCCCTCGGGGCTGCGGCGACGGCTTCCTTCCTTGGTGACTTTGACCAGCACGCGATCGCCGTTCCAGGCGGTATTGAGCTGGCTTTCGCGCACGTAAATATCGTCGGCCCCCTCTTCGTCTTGAATGGCAAAGCAAAAGCCCTTGCTGGAGCAGCGCAGCTTGCCCTCAATTACGTCTTCGGCTAAGTCGCTGCGGTACTTACCGCGCTCTTTAACCAGGATACCAACCCGTTCTAGCGCGTCGACGGCAATTTGCAGATCGCGCTGACTGGCATCGTCGCTGCAGTGCAGCTTTTTCTCCAGACTCTTGAGAGTATAGGTCTTTTCCTTGGCGAAGCTGGCCAGTAGGGCCGCGATCGAAAGTTCCATGTAGCGACTGATTCCTAAAAACTATTCATGACTGGGGGCCCTAGGTAAGCTAGGGCATCAATCCGATTTTCCGACTGATTCCGATCTTCCGACTGATGTAGAGCGAGAGAGCCTTAGCACACCGCCTGTGGTGACGAGGCAGCGCCGAGGCCAGGGTCGATGCTGAAGCTACAACCGGCCTCAATTTGCTGGCGCACAAAGCGAGGTTGCAAGTTCTAAAGCCCTGCCTGACCTCAGCTCTGGCCAAGAAAACAGCCTGCTGGAAAGCGCCAACATTCAAGTGTAACCGCTACCGCCGCAGATGAACCCGGCAATAGTAACCACAACCTCAGGCCAAACCCGCAGCGAGGGTTAGCCCCGTTTAGCAAGTGGGAGCAGACTACCCATAACAGTTTCTCAGGAAATGCACCCCTGTCAAATCTTTCTGTCAACGGCAGGCAACGTTTTGTAAAAAGGCAGCTGGTCTCACACTCACGGAAATACATCGGGCTCTAGGCCGTTCTCAGGCCCGCTCACCGGTAACAATATAGGCCACCCGCTTGCCAATGTTGGTGGCGTGGTCAGCAACGCGCTCCATGTAGCGAATAGCCAGCACCAGTAGCACCGTGGGCTCGATCGAGCCCGCTAGGTTGGTTTGGTGGGCCAGCAGACCGTAGAGTTCCTCGTAGTCATCGTCGACGGCGTCGTCTTTTTGCTTAATCTCCAGCCCGCTTTCGGCATCTAGGTCAGACAAAGCCGCTAGGCAGAGAGCCACCATCGAGCGACAGCGATCAAGCATGGTTTGCACTCGTCCCATCAGCGGATGCACTGGATAGGGAAAGAGCTTAATCGCGACCTCACCCAAATCTTCGGCATAGTCGCCAATCCGCTCTAGGTCGCGAACCATTTGCAGGAACGCGCCAACCCGCCGCAAGTCTTCGGCCTCAGGCTGCGCCTGGAGCGTAAACAGGTGCATGCAGTCTAGCTCGATCTGGCGGTAGAAGCGGTCGATCTGCTTGTCGTGGGGCGGGAGCCGCTGGGCGGCGTCGAGGTTGCGATCGCACAGCGCTTCTCGGGCCAGCACGCAGGAGTTTTCAACCAGCGCTCCCATCCGCAGCAGGTCGCGCTGCACTCGCAGCAGCTGCCGTTCAAAATCACCGCGCACCGGCTGAGTTGTATCCATATCGAGCATCACTAGCACACTGAAGAAATGTTTTAGACAGTCACGAACCAGGGTTCTTTAGACTACCAATCTATTCGGCACAACTTTGGCAGAAAAATCCTGCGCCGCTGGTTTGAGTTTCCGTTAAGCTCTGTAACAGTTAGACCAGCCAGTCTCGCGAAATCTCCTGTCTTAGTTAACAATCGGTCTAGACCTAGCGTCTCTGCCTAAGCGTTATTCATTTACACTCAAGGAGTATTATTTATGCCCCTTTCAGACACTCAGATTTTCATTGCGTTAGCCGTAGCTTTACTGCCTGGTATTCTGGCACTTCGCCTGTCCACTGAGCTCTATAAGTAGGTTAAGGCGGGAGATAGACTTTAGCCTTCCTCCCTACATACCAAAAGAGCAAAGGGCTTCTAAGGGCAACCTTCAGAAGCCCTTTGCTGTGAAAGGATGACAAGAAATTTCTATAGGCTCATTGCGGGCTCGTTTTTGACTGGCCCCAACGCTCCCGAGTGAATCAGCCCCCTGCGAGTATCGAGGGTAAGAATGCTGCCGTCACGAATGATTTCAGTAGCGTTTTCAACTCCCACAATTACCGGCACTCCTAGCCGTAGACCAATCACCGCCGCGTGGCTAGTGGGGCTCTCGTCCTCGGTGACAATGCCCCCAGCGCGGCGAATCACCTCGACAAAATCGGCGCTGGTGCGGGGAACCACCAGAATTTCACCGTTATTGAAGTCCTTTAGCTCCAGGCTGCTGCGGGCAACCCGAGCCCGCCCGCTCACCGTGGCCTCACCGATACCGACGCCGCGACCCAGCACCGCAGTGACCACGTCCACTTTAATCAAGTCGGTAGATCCTGATATGCCCTGCAGCGTGCCCGCCGTCAAGACCACCAGGTCACCTTCATTGAGCAAAGCCTTTTCTTGGGCAACGCTCATGGCCGCCTGGAAGGTTTGGATACTAGAGGGCAAATCGAGCACCAGCAGGGGGCGCACTCCCCACACTAGCTGAAGCTGACGGGCCACGTGCACGTGGGGCGTCACAGCCAAAATTGGCGTTTGAGGTCGATACTTCGAGACATTCCGGGCGGTGGCACCAGACTTAGTGAGGGTCATAACGGCTGCCGCATCAAGCTGAGCAGCGATGCGGCCCACGGCCTGGCTGATAGCGTTGGGAATAGAGCGAGCCCCGCCGTCCTTGCGATCGCCCGGTGTTAAGCCCTCCTGCTCAGTGCACAGAGCAACCTTAGCCATAGTCGCCACGGCCTCTACCGGAAACTTACCTACGGCGGTTTCGTTGGAGAGCATCACCGCGTCGGTGCCGTCAAGGATAGCGTTGGCAATGTCAGAAACCTCGGCTCGAGTCGGGCGCGGGTTAGACACCATGCTGTCAAGCATCTGAGTGGCAGTAATGACCGGAATGCCTAGAGAATTAGACATTGCAATCAGCCGCTTCTGCAGAATGGGCACCTCCTCCGCCGGTAGCTCTACTCCTAAGTCGCCGCGAGCTACCATGACTCCGTCCGACAGGGAGAGAATGGCCGCCATCTGCTCAATCGCCTCGTGCTTTTCGATCTTGACGATGACCGGCACGTTCTTGCCGGCGGCGGCAATAATCTCTTTAATTTCCAGCACGTCCTGGGGGTTGCGCACAAAACTGAGCGCTACCCAGTCAACCCCCTGGTTAAGGCCAAACAGCAGGTCCTCGCGGTCTTTGTCAGTGAGGGCCTTGACCGACAAATACACACCCGGAAAATTTACGCCCTTGTTGTTAGACAGCGTGCCGCCTACCACGACTCGGCAGTGAAGCTCCTGAGACTCTAGATCAACAGCCTCCACCTGCATTTCTACCTTGCCGTCGTCTAGCAGAATGGTAGCTCCGGTGGGTACCTCTAGGGCCAGTTTGTCGTAGGTAACGCAGGCCCGCGCCTGGCTGCCCACAATGATCTCGCTGGTGAGCACAAAGGGGTCATCCTTAGCCA
>JBARUP010000371.1:0-1619 GCA_049645805.1 Nodosilinea sp. | reverse complement strand
GTCATCAGGTGAGCGCCGGAAGGCATTACGGGCTTGATTCAGTTCCTGATTGACCAGGCTCATGACGTGGAATCGGTCGGCTACAATGTCGGCCTGAGGCATGAGACGACGGACTAACCCCCGGTAGTTGCCGGAGAGATCCATGCTGACTTCTACAACGTTCGAGAGGACGTCAGGGCTCCAGGTGTTAAGCACCCCTTCAATCGCGGCATGGGTGCGCGACGGAGCCATGCCAATCAAGCGATGGGTGTCAAGGTCACTCAAGACCACGACAAAATCCTTATGACCTTTACGCAGCGCGATTTCGTCAATTCCCAAGCGCCGCAATCCGCTCACGTCGATACAGACTTTTTTGCGCTCACATACTCCACCATCGACCACACGATGTCTTCGCTCAACCCATGCTGTCGCGCCACATTGGCCGTATCGCTGTGAATTAAAGCAGCCACCACCTCCTCGGCGTACCGGTCGGTGTAAACCCGACGAACGCCAACACACTCAAAGTCCTCGCTGAAGGGTTTCCCGCACGTAGAACACTTAAACTGGCGGCGATTAACCCGTAACCAGGTCTTGCGGTAGTGACTGACGGGGAGGTCACGGACCAGGTAGCCATGATTCTGGTGCAGATGGCGGCTCAGAGTCCCACAACGGGGCACCTCGCCGCGTCACTGTGGGCTTCTACACCAGAATCAGACCGTCCTCAGTCTCGTCGTACGACTCAACATCAATACCGGGTAAACCTAATAGCTTTGTCAGTAGAAGCACCATAGCCATAACGTATACTAACGGCTACTTCAGCATACTCATTCTAGGAGAGCCCGATCTTTTACCAAATTGAGGAGGAGATCAGCTTCTTCGAGGCGGCCCACATCTACGATTTAGATGAGAACAGGCGCTTGGCGTGTGGCTTTGCCGGCAGATTGTCCCGATGGCAGCTCAAACCCGACGTCGCCGCCCGAGTCTTTGGGGCAAACTTAAAAGAGACTATTGGTCCGCTTCCTTCTGAAGAGAATTTTGAGCTACTGATGGTTGAGGAGTTCATCCAAGCAGAGCTGACGCCTGCCATTCGTCAGCAAATCCTGGATCAGCTTTTTGGTGAATGGTTGGAAAGCGAGCTGAATTACCGCATCCATAATGGACAGCTGAGCATAGCCAAAGTCGATAATAAGCCGTAACGCTGTTTTCCGAGAGTAGTTTAGCCGTCCGCTTTACGCGCGGTTTCTGAAGCAGCTAACGCAGCTTGGGCTTTGTTTATCTTCTTGCCTCGCACCGCCCGAAACATACCAAACCGACACAGCCCAGACCCGAAGGCCAGTCGCATCAGCAGCAGCGTCGGCACCTCTCGCACAGATTTGATGATTCCCGCTGGACCGAAGCGCACCATGCCCTGGGGCCGAATTACTCCCTGCCAGATCGAGTCGAGCCAGGATGGCAGAGTTTCTTTTGACCAGTCGGCTGTTACCACTTGGTCATTTACTAGTCCTGTAGCTTCGAGCTGCTCGGCAAAGCCTTCAATACTGGCAAAAGCTGGGTGCGACCACTGATCTAGCAGCTGGCGCATGACGGGCTTCTCCCAAGCGTTGAGGGGAACCGTGCGATCGTCCCTCTGGTTCCAGTCG
>JBARUP010000370.1:0-9014 GCA_049645805.1 Nodosilinea sp. | reverse complement strand
GCTATATTCTGCCGCTACAGCCCAGTGGTCTATAGCCTTATCCGCCACTCGGCGCGATCGCCTGTGCAGGCCGACTACCTATTTGCCCTAACCTGGCGGCACATTCTCCACGAGCTAGGTGGCATCGAATGCCCCGAAGCTATTTCAGGCGAAGGTGCTGGAGCATTCACCTTGCAGAACTGGTTAATCAACATCACCGCTCTGTGCATTAATCAAGCCATAGTGCCTGAAGTAGAATCTATTCACTATTCTCTAGAGCAGGCGACACCACCCTTCTGGTGCTACGTCGAGCAAGCTCTCGATCGGCTGCCTCCGGTAGAGCGGCTAGTGGCCGTTATGGCCCTCACCTTTCGCTGGAGCGAGAACCGTATTGCAGCCTACCTGCAGGCCGAGGGCGAAGCGCTCACGGCGGCAGACGTGCGGAAAAAGCTAGAAATGGCCTTTCAGCATTTAGAAGCGGCCCTGCCGGAAGATATTCGCCAGATCTACCTCGGCGGCGGCTCGCTGCGGCCCGAGCCTTTGCCCGACGACCTCAACAATCTACTAAACGTACCCAGCCTAGAAGGTGTTGACCTGTCGGAAGCTGAACTGTCAGAGGTTAATCTAGTAGGCGTCGGGCGAGAGCCCGACAGTGAGTAGACCAACTAAGTTAACCAGTCAGTACAGCCTAGCTATTGGAGAAGCGAAACGGTTTGGGAAACACGCCTAGGGAGGGGCGATAGCCATGAATTACAACTATCTACTGGGTTTGGGAGTGACCCTAGCTCTGCTGCCAGGGCTTAGCCTGCCTGCTTCAGCGGTCAATCTAGAAGAACAGCTCGATATTCGCCCCCTCAATGATACTCAGGGACCGTCTCGGAATATAGCTGACGGATGGATGCAGCTTGGTAACCAGCAGCTGAGCGAAGGGGATCTAACCCAGGCCGTGGACTCTTGGGCTGAGGCCGCTGAGATCTATCGTCTCCTGGGCGATACCCAATCGGCAGGGCAGGCCTACGGCTCAATGGGTGCAGCCTTTGCTACCCTAGGCCAGTACCCAGAGGCCGAGCGAGCGCTGGTGCTGCGTATTGGCACCGCCCGTGATAACGACGATCGCCTAGGCCAGGTTTATGGCCTCAATAATCTGGGCAATCTCTACGTCAACCAGGGGCGGCTGCTAGAGGGCCAGGCGCACTTTGAGGAGGCGCTGCCAATAGCTCGCGCCACTGGTGACTCACGGGCCATTGGGCTATCGCTTAGTAATCTAGGTCAGGTCGCCACCCAGCGGGGCGATCTAGATGTAGCCGTACGGTTACTAGAGGCGGCAGCTAACTACCGTATTTTGGCCAGTGACTACGTGGGCGAAGCCCACTCTTCCAACAGCCTAGGGGACGTATACGTGGCCCTAGATCGCGAGGCTAACGCTATTGGTGCCTACCGCGTGGGCCTACGCGCCGGGGTAGAAGCGGGCAGCAGTGCCTTACAGATCCGTGCTTTAGATGGTCTATTGGGAATTTACCTGAACCGCAGCGATCTAGGTACGGCCAAACAATATCTTGACCAGCGCAGCGCCCTCACCCTTGGTGCCGTCCCCCCAAATCTACAAACTGCCCTTACCTATCGCTGGCTGGGTGACTACTACCTCAAGGCTGATGCCTCTGAGTTGGCAGAGCAGGCCTTTGCCCAGGGTCTACAGATATCTCGTAGCCTCCAGCAAAAATCCTTAGAGGCCGAGTTTGTTAACCGCCTCCTGACTTTTCTCTAGGCTCAAGCTCCCGTCTGTGCAAAAAGATCGATATTGCTGAATGTAGGTATGAATCAAAAGTGAAATGTCTCTTGGAGGGGCGAATGGCCGTTCGCCCTTACCCAAATTCATGCCTCAATTCAGCAACGATAGATCTACCACCGCAGGCAACGCGAACTTCAGGTAACAGGTTATTTCAGAGTTATGAGCGCGCCTCGGCCAATTGATCGGTGGCCTGCGCCGCTGCCCCACCGTTTGGCCCTGAGCTACCCTGGGGTAAGGGGTCGCGAGACTTAATCAAGTCTATGGCCCGGGTGACGCTCTCGGGCAAAATGACGACCAAGCCGTCATCGGGAGCGGCATCTAGAGCGGCGTTAATCGCCTCGGTTTCGTCTAAAATCGTGCGGTAGGTGACCTCGTTAGGGACATCCTCAATACCGCGAACGATCCACTTGGCAGCATCACCGCGATCGCGACCCCGAGTGTCATCGTCTTCTTTAACCACGATTTCATCAAACATCTGAGCCGCTAGGTTACCTAGGGTGACGAAGTCGTCGTCACGGCGATCGCCCGGCCCTCCGACAACACCGATACATCGTCCGGGCCAGTTTTTCACAAACCCGCCCAGGGCCTCGTAGCTAGCCGGGTTGTGGGCGTAGTCAACTAGGGCATGAAAACGACCTAGGTTAAACAGGTTCATGCGGCCAGGAGTCTGGTCGGTAGAGGCCTCGAAGGTGTGCAGAGCCTGGCGAATACAGTCAATGTCAACACCTTGGGCAAAGGCCGCTAAACTAGCGGCCAAGGCGTTGGCGATCTGGAAGGGAGCTCTTCCACCCATAGTTAGGGGTACCTTCTCGGCCTGCTCAATGCGCAGCAGCCAGTCGCCCTTGAGAATGGATAGGTAGCCCTGCTCATAAATAGCCGCTAAACCCCCCTGCTGGGAATGCTTTCGTACCAGATCGTTGTGGGGATCCATAGAGAAGTAGGCCACCTGGCTCTTGACTCGCTGGGCCATCGCTGCCGCTAGGGGATCATCTGCATTTAGAACCGCGTAGCCGCTCGGGCGTACCGTCTCAGCGACAACACTCTTGAGGTGAGCCATATCTTCGAGGGTTTCAATGTCGCCCAGTCCCATGTGGTCGGCGGCGACATTGAGCACTACGCCAATGTCACAGTCTTTAAAGGCTAAGCCCGAGCGTAAAATCCCTCCCCGAGCTGTCTCTAATACCGCCACCTCTACGGTGGGGTCTTGTAAGATTACCTGGGCGCTCTGGGGTCCTGTGGTGTCGCCTGGCTCCACCATGTTCTCGCCAATGTAGATCCCGTCGGTGGTGGTAAAGCCCACCATCTTGCCGGTCTGCCTGAAAATGTGGGCCGTCAGACGGGTAGTAGTGGTTTTGCCGTTGGTGCCGGTAATAGCCACCAGCGGCACGCGGGCAGGGGTACCCGGCGGAAACAGCATCGATAGAATCGGCTCAGCCACGTTGCGAGCAATACCAACGCTGGGGCACACGTGCATGCGTAGCCCTGGAGCGGCGTTGACCTCAACGACAACGCCATCGACCTCGCGCAGAGGCTTGGAAATATCAGTAGTGACAATATCGATACCGGCAATGTCGAGGCCAATGGTTTTGGCAATGCGCTGGGCCACCCATACGTTTGCGGGGTGAATGTCGTCGGTGCGATCGATAGCGATACCGCCTGTGCTCAGGTTTGCGGTGGCCCGTAGGTAGCACATCTCGCCCTTGGGTAATACCGTATCGAGGGTATACCCCTTGCTCTCAAGCAGCTGCCAGGTGGTGCGATCGACCTCAATTTGGGTGAGCAAATTGTCGTGGCCAACCCCACGGCGGGGGTCTTGATTGGTAATCTCAACAAGCTCCTCGATGGTCGATTTGCCGTCGCCAACCACGTGGGCAGGCACTCGCTCGGCCACCGCAATGACTCGCCCGTTGATTACCAATACTCGGTGATCACAGCCTTTGTAGAAGCGCTCAACGATCACGCCATTAGAGACTTCTTTAGCCGCTTCATAGGCTTCTTCAGCCGCTTGGTAAGCATTGATGTCGATCGTAATGCCGCGCCCGTGATTGCCGTCTAGGGGCTTAACCACAATTGGGTAGCCGCCGACATCTTCGATCGCATTTCTGAGCTCGTCGAGGTAGTGAACAACGGTACCGCGAGGCACGGGCACCCCGGCGTTACGCAAAATTTGCTTAGTGCCTTCTTTGTCACAGGCTAGTTCTACCGCCAGAATGCTGGTCTTGCTGCTGAGGGTGGCCTGCAGTCGCTGCTGGTAGCGACCATAGCCCAGCTGGATCATGGCTCGAGTGGAGAGCTGCATCCAGGGAATATCCTGAGTCTCGGCAGCGCGCACAATGGCCTCGGTGCTGGGACCGAGAGCAGCGTCAAGGCGAAACTCAGTCAGGTCGGCTAAGTCTTGGTCTAGCTCGTCTTTGGCGTAGTGACCAGTTTCGATTAGGCTGTTGCACAGCCGCACAGCCGCCCGAGCGGCATAGCGCCCCGCCTGCTCATTCTCATACTCAAAAACAACCTGGTAAACCCCTGGCTCAGCGGTAGAGCGAGTGCGGCCAAAGCCCACGGGCATGCCGACTATCGTCTGTAGCTCAAGGGCAACGTGCTCAATAATGTGGCCCATGTAGGTACCCTGACGCACCCGACTCAGGAAGCCGCCGCGATGTCCAGGAGAGCAAAAATGCTCAACCAAACTAGGAAGCGTCTCGGCTAGAGCTTCATAAAACCCAGGGATTTGGTCGGAGGGGCGATCGGCAAGGTCTTCTAGATCCAGCCGCATCAAAATCAGGTTGGGGTAGCGGATACTCCAGTAGTTTGGCCCTCGGAGAGTCTGAGTCTTAAGAATTCGCATGGGCTGTCGTAACTCACCAGTCGTGGAACAAGGTTGGATTGAGAGCAGCGCGTGTGGGCAAGAGGCTGATCAGGCAGGGTGTAGTGCAGTATAACCCCAGGTTAGGACTCAAGACAGTATCTAGAGAGCACGATCTTAGCTGATTGAAGGAGAAATCTGCCTTCCCTAAAAGGGGTTGCCACACTACTGAGTGAGCGCGCGAATGAAGCCCTGTAGCTCGCTCAAAAAGCCGCCCCGTTTGCCCTGCACCACCGGAGCGCCAGATGCACCTGGGGCAGGAGCAGTTTCGCCCATTAAAACGCGATCGATTGCTTCGCTGCCGGGTTTTTCAGGCATTTCAGCTAGCAGGACATAGCCAGAGTCGGTTTCCTGCCAGACCTGCCAGGGGTGAGGATAACAGCGCAACAGCACGGCTCCTTCAAGGGGACGCAGGTAGTAGACCGGCTCCAGGGTGCTGAGGAAGCGATCGCGCAGCTGCCGCCCAGCATAGCCAATGCCGATGGTAGCCACATCTTCGAGCTTGGGGTTAAGCATAATGACAAACTTGTCACCCGCTTCGGTGCACATGTCTTCAACCTGGCTGACCTCTATAGAAGAGGGCTCAACAAACAGATAGGCCTGGTCGTCAGGTTCCATCTCGCTGTGCAGCTCGCCAATGCCCCGGACCACAAAATCGGGGTTACCCCAGTCGCGACGAGCCAGGGCCGCCGCCCCAGCATCGGGGAAATAAATCTTGAATACAAGGCCCAGATCTTGTAGAACAGGGTAAAACTGCTGGGCCACAGGCGTGCCTTTCAGCTCTGAATAGGCCAGCTCCACCACCATGCGAGGTACTCCAGCCTGAATAGCGGCCCGAGCCGCCTCCCGAGCCTGGGCAATAGAGTCCTCAAGGCTGGCCGGTACGGCATTCGCAGCAGAGTTTGGAGCACCATCTTGAGTCATGTCGGTTCTCAACATCAGCATTACTAGACGGAGGTCAGGGTCAGAGGGGTGAGGGTACGTTGAAGCACCTGGCGCAGCACCATTGCTACCCAGTCAACGTCAGCAGTCGTTGTGTGCCGTCCCAGGCTGAGACGAATGCCGCAGCGAGCAGCGCGATCGCTGTATCCCATGGCCAGCAGTACCGGGCTGGGGCTGAGTCTGCCGCTGCTGCAGGCCGACCCGGCGCTGATACCAATCCCGGCTAAGTCCATCTCACGTACCAGAGTACGACCACTGATGCGATCGCCGTCGGCAGCAATACAAAAGCTGGCGTGGTGCGGCAGTCGCTGGTAGCGATCGCCCGTAGTTTCTAGCGCAGCAACAGCGGACAGCTGGTCGAAGAGGCGATCGCGCAAACTCGTCAGCCGCTGAGTTTCAGCCGTCATTTCCTCAGCAGCCAGAGCTGCCGCCGCGCCAAACCCGGCCAGGGCCGGCACCGCCTGAGTACCCGAACGCAAACCTTGCTCTTGGCCGCCGCCGCCTAGCAGCGGCATTAGCTCTACCCCAG
Organism: Nodosilinea sp.; assembly: GCA_049645805.1. GTDB lineage: Bacteria > Cyanobacteriota > Cyanobacteriia > Phormidesmidales > Phormidesmidaceae > Nodosilinea. The sequence continues at coordinate 2,915 of JBARUP010000370.1, read as the reverse complement.
GCCGCACGTACAGCGCCCCTGCCCCCTGAGGACCATAGATTTTGTGGCTGGAGATCGATAACAGATCGACCGGCAGGGTTTGCACATCTAGCGGCAGTCGCCCCGCCACCTGTACCGCATCGGTGTGGAACAGTGCCCCGTGATCGCGGGCAATCTGTCCTAAGGCCGCCACCGGCTGTAGGGTGCCAACCTCGCTCTGGCCGTAGATAATCGACACCAGCACTGTGTTATCGCGCAGCGCCTGCCGCAGCTCTGCAGGATCGACCCGACCCCAGCTGTCTACGGGCAGTCGCGTCACCTGCCAGCCTAATGATTCAAGCTGTCGAGCCGGTCTTTCTACCGCTGAGTGCTCGACCGACGAAATAATTAAGTGCTGAGGCAGTCGGTAGCGCTGAGCCACCCCCATCAGGGCCAGGTTGTCGGCCTCAGTTCCGCCCGCCGTAAACACCACCGTAGCAGCAGCAGCATTCAGCAGGGCTGCCACCTGCGCCCGCGCCTGCTCTAGCACCGTAGCCGACCGACTACCCCAGCGGTGCAGACTCGAGGGATTGCCCCACTGGTCAACCATACAGGCTGCCATAGCGGCGATCGCCTCCGGGCGCGGGGGCGTAGTAGCGCTGTAGTCTAAATAGATTTGCATAGAGGGCTCAGCAGAACAGCGCGCCCCAGCGGCACAGCACTCATCCTAACAGGGAGCGTCGACACGTTGAGCCCTTCTGCCAGCGAAGCCCTTCTATAGCTTTGTCGTGGACTTTTATGCCTTGACAAACAACTCGAAAGGATAGTCAAAGAACCCCATGAACGTTTTTGGCAAAGCCGTAAAGCCCCCTGTAATTGGGGTGTACTGGGAACGATAGGTCCGCAAAGCCTCTAGCTTCTGCGCTCTAACCGACTCGATAGGAAGACTGTACAGGCTCTCGTACTGGCTAGTGGGCAGGTTATCTAGGTCTTTGTAGCGCCAGAGTGACCACACTAAGTACTGCCACAGATCTAGCTCAAAAGGCACTTGGTCTACGGCTGCTTTGACCAAGTCGTAAGTGGCAATGTGATCGCTATGCACATCTTTATGGTGGGGCACGTAAACTTCACCCGGCTGCACTACCGTGAGCCAGTGCACCAAAGACTCAGTCAGCCGCTGGCGCTGTTCGCCTTCTAATTCTCCTAAGGTCGAATCCTTTGCGTCTAAAAAGACTACGTTTGATGCCTCAACCCCGAGAATGTCTAGGGCAGCCGTTGCCTCCTGCTGCCGCAGACGAATGCACTCTTCTGCCGTCACGGGCCAGGGCTCTGGAGCACCCATGTAGCACAACTGTCCATCGGTTAGAAACACGACCCAAACCGGCACTCTCTGCTGACGCTTCAGGGCAATCAAACCGCCACAGCCTAGCGTCTCATCGTCCTGATGAGGAGCGAAAATAATGGCTGGTTTTTGAGACGGCTCCAGCGTCTTCCCGTGCTGACGCAGCTGGCGTCGTACGAGGCGGCGCTTGCCGTAGTCTACAGCTTTGTTTACGGTTGCAAAACTAACCATGTCTGTACTCTTGATGTGAGGTAATAGCTCAAGCTTTGCTGAACTTTAAAGGGAACCAGATTAGCTCTGACAAGTTTGACGAGATGGTGCCGGACTAGCGGTTTGCGCAGCGGCAGCAGGCGGCCTCAGCAGAGCACGAAGGACGCCTACATGCCAGCCCATACGCCAGAAGCAGTTTATGTTCTGAACGTCTACCATGCTGCGTATAGCCCACAGGGGCAGTAATATTAAACGATAGCTAACCCCGTGGAGCCGCATGCCTTTTTCTTTGTACTTAACGTAAACTTTACCGAGACCGTTGCCCCAGGCCTCGGCTTTTCGGAAGGTCGACCGTCTAGCTTCAAAGAATCCTTTAGGTGTAGCGGGGGCCACGCGGATATGGACAACGGCCTCTGGCACGAACGCAAGTTTGTATCCAGCCAGCTGAACCCGAACGCAAAACTCTGCATCTTCTAGATGGGTAAAGCTCTCATCGAACCCTCGCACTAGGTCATAGATCTGTCTTTGAATGGCTAGCCCTCCTGCGCCTGCAAAAGGGAGAAACGGGATCCTGAACTGTTGAAGCTCGTGATTCTGAAGGCTATTCTTCTCCCCTGGATTGAGCCGCTCTAGGTCAAAACGGCAGGCTAAAAAGCTGTGGCTTTTGAAGGCCTGCTCGAGAGCTTGGAGCCACCCCGGAGCGACTACGTCGTCAGCATCACAAAAGGCAAGATAGTCGCCGGTAGCCGCTTTTACACCAACGTTACGGGCATAGCCAGCGCCCCGCTTGTCTGAGGCATCGACTATTTTGAGCCGAGGTAGTCGATTCGTGTACTGCTCAACAATAGACAAAGTGCCATCGGTAGAGCCATTATCGGCAACGATCACTTCCCAAGGAGCAGTGGTCTGCTGAGTAAGCGCCTCAAGCTGCTGGTCGATGGTGTCGGCTGCGTTTAGGCAAGGAATCACAACGCTAAGCATTAGAAATCATCTCCAAAAAGCTATTTAAGAAATATGTTTTGGTATTGCTGAATACAGGTATGAATCAAAAATCAGATGCCCCTCGTAGGGGCAAATGGCCATTCGCCTTTACCCAAATTCATGCCGTTATTCAGCAACGCCTGTGTTTTAAAAGCGCGCTTAAAAACTGAGACGGTCGAAGTCTCTAGCTTTGTGGGCACAGGGATAGACCGTAGAAGTGCTGACTGCCCTTTAGCTAAAGTCATGAAGAATCGGAATCTGTCACTGTCGATACATTTAGTATGCTCGATTGTTCCGGAAATAAGAGGTTCTTTGATGTTGTCTTCAAAGATTGAGCAGATCAGATAAAGCTCAGATATAGGCCGTTTACAACTGCATTAGATAGCGATAATGAAACCCTTTTGTGGGGTGCCCTAAAAGCGGA
>JBARUP010000369.1:0-4420 GCA_049645805.1 Nodosilinea sp. | reverse complement strand
CTGCTAATCCTGACTACCCAGTGATGGAGTTTCCTGCCGATCTGGTAGATGTTCAGGGGCGTCTCGTGGCTGTATGGCGCGGTATCGATCCAGACTTTGCCCTCTAATTTGTTTCGGGCAATTTCCGCAGCGTAAGGATTTCTGTTGTGCTCAGCGGCAGTCCTTACGCTGGTTGTTTAAGCCATGGGACCGACTCCATCATGCTTCGCTATTTTGTACCTTGTTTATATTTGGACTTAGCTGAAGGGGTGGTACCTAGTCCGAGACCTTATTTTGTCTCTGATGCCGTTTCGACGGAGACTTGAGGCGGGTTGCTGAGATTGTATAAGCAGTCTTTCAGAGTGTCTCTTACCGACTCGTGGGTGTACTCATCATCGGGGTGGGGCGGCTGCCCTGGCTGCTGGAAGTGAGGGACACTGTCGTAGATCTGTCCCCAGATAACGTCGGCTTGGCGTACCAGTTCGTAGAAGGTTTCAGGCGATCGCAGCACTGCCTCCAGCAGATCTACGACAGCCTCAGCCGGGTCTTTTGAGTGTCGACTTAGGCGAGCTTCGTCGTTGCAAAGCCACTGCTCTAGCACCCTGTGCAGTGCTCCGGGACCGTCAACTAGTGATTCCTTGAGCGCCTGCTGAGCACCGTGTCGGGCCTGAATCAGCCTGGGAATAGGTGATTCTCCCTTCATAAAGCCGCTGGCCTCCTGCCCAATTGCATCGGCTAGGGTAAATGGACGGCTCAGGCGCAGCTCTTGCTGAAGGTCGGTAGTACTGTGATTGGGATCTGTAGCCATAGGTGAAGTTCTAGCTAAAAACTGTGCTGGCTGTACTGGTTCTGCTGGGAGTTTTGTTTTCTGCGTTTCATTTTCTACGGGCAGGTGATAAGCCGCCTTTGTAAAGTTGACCAGGGGGCGGATTTGACTAAGGGTAATCAGGGCAGATGCTTTTGTAAACGCTGTATCGTTTTGTACATCTCAGGGAGACGACGGTACACCGCTGAGGCCTTAAGAAATACTCGGTGAGGCAAAGCAGGGGTTCCAGTAACGATCTCACCGGGGGCAACATCGCTATGAATACCGGCCTTGGCGGTAGCGATCGCCCCATCGCCAATCGTCGCCTGATTGGCAATGCCTACCTGACCCGCTAAAATTACCCGGTTGCCGATGGTGACGCCCCCGGCCATGCCCACCTGACCCGCCATAACAACGCCTTCACCAATCTGGCAGCCGTGGGCAATGTGTACTAAGTTATCAAGCTTGGTGCCCTGCCCAACACGGGTAGTACCCACAGCGGGGCGATCAATGGTGGTGTTGCTGCCCACCCGCACGCCGTCTTCGATCACAACGATGCCTGACTGCTCCATTTTCTCCCAGCCCTGGGGAGTGGGTACGAAGCCAAAGCCCTCGGCCCCGATTACTGCTCCACTGTGGATGCTACAGTCGGCTCCAATCTGCGATCGCTCATGGATAACGCAGCTGGCGTGCAAGACGGTGCGATCGCCCACCTGCGCTCCCGGATAGATCACCACATTTGGATGAACACAGACGCCACTTCCTAGCCGTACCCCCGCCTGAACCACAGCGTTGGCTCCAATGGAGACGTTCTCTCCCCAGATCACGCTGGGGTCGACCACGGCACTGGGGTGAATACCGGTACCCGGCTGGTAGGGCGTGTAAAAGAGAGCAATGGCGCGGGCAAAACCCAGCCGTGGGTCAGGGGTGCTAAGCCAGGCCAGGCCGCGTTTAGTAGCCTGGGCCTGGAGGGTCGGGTTTTGGGGCAGAATTAGGGCGCTGGCCTGAGTAGTGGCCAATAGAGCGGCAAATTTGTCTCCTTCAATGTAGCTCAGCGTGCCTGTTGAAGCCTGGTCAACAGCGGCAACCCCAACAATGTCGGGGTCGTGACTGGGTTCTGCGGCCAGACTAGAGGCCGCCGTAACCTGAATTTTGTCGGCAATGGTGCTGAACTTCATAGGAGCTGGAGATAGGAGCAGAGGGCCGGGCTTAAAGCAATCTGGCTTTTACGCTACCAGAAATGCGACGCATTCTACATGGGGAGTCTGGGGGAAAAAGTCAGCGGGCTGGGCCTTAGTTAGGGTGTAGCCGCCTGCCTCATGCAAAACCTTGAGGTCGCGAGCCAGCGTAGCTGGATCACAGCTCATATAGACGATGCGGGGTGGATGAAGTTCAATTAGCGCATCGAGCACGGCGCGATCGCAGCCCCTGCGAGGCGGGTCGAGCACGACAATGTCTAGCGGCTCGGTGAGGTCGGCGGCCGCTGTTGGCAGCAGGTCGCCGACGCTGCCAGCGCGAAACTCTACGTTGTCGATACCGTTTAGTCCTGCGTTGATCAGGGCCTGGGCTACTGCTTCGGGCTGCACCTCCAGCCCCACAACTCGCTTTGCCTGCTGGGCTAGCGGCAGGGTAAGGGTGCCTACCCCGCAGTAGGCGTCGATTAGGGTTTCGCTGCCGGTAAGCTGGAGCTCATCTGTAATGACCCTCAGCACCTGCTCAGCCTGCTCAGTATTGACCTGAAAGAAAGTGGTGGCATGAATACGGAACCGCAGATCGGCAAAGATTTCTTCAATATAGGGTACGCCGTCAATAACTAGCGTTTCGGCCCCAAAGATGGCGTTGGTTTTGTCGGGGTTGAGGTTGACGCAGACGCCAACCAAGTCTGGGTAGCGATCGCGCCACTCCTGGGCCTGTAGCTCTATATCTTTCAGATTGGGAGCAGTGGAGACCAGCGTGAGCAACTGCTGTCCGGTACGACGACCAACCCGCAGCGCCAGATGTCGCAGCCGTCCCTGGTGCTTGCTCTCGTTGTAAATCGACCAGCTCCGCTCCTGTATATCGCGCTTAACTTCCGCCAGCAGAGGATTGAGACGTTCGTCCTGCACGGGGCACTGGTTTAGGTTCACCAGCTTGTGGGTGCCCTGACGGAAGTAGCCCGCTTTGACCTGGCCCTCGGGCGATCGCCCGAGGGGATAGGTTGCTTTATTGCGGTAGGCCAGAGGTGCTTCAGCCGCTAGTATCGGCAGCACCACAGGGGCCTCAAAGCCGCCGATACGCGTCAATGCATCCAGCACCTGCTGCTGCTTGGCCACTAGTTGGGCAGAGTAATCGATCGACTGCCACTGGCAGCCGCCGCACTTGTCTGCCACAATACAGGCCGCTCGCACGCGATCGGGGGAAGCCGTAAGCAACTGCCGAACCTTCGCCCGACCAAAGGTGGGCTTAGCCTGCACCAGCCGCGCGCGCACCGTATCACCAGGTACGGTATCGGGGACGAACACAACTCGTTCCTGCCAGCGGCCTAGGCCGTCGCCACTGCTGCTTAAGTCGGTAATCGCCAACTCAACGGTTTCCCCCTGCTGCCACTGGTCCACGGCTGTGCTCCTGCTTTCTTAATCTGCCTATCGACTGTAGCAAGGCGAACGACTGATGGGAGAAACCGTGACCTAACGAAACCCTTAGTCTTCGCTGCTCAGGGCATTAATGGTCTCCGTGCTGAGCAGGGGCTTGAGCTCAGCTTGCACTGTTTCGGGCTGATTGCCCCAGAGCATTTTACAAAAGGCATCTTTACCCTGCTGGCTAGCTCGGTTGAACACGCCAGCTAGTTTCTCGCAGTTGGTGGGGTCGCCCATCGTGGAACCTCTCAAATCGTGCTGCCAGCATAGCGGGTCTTAGCCCATAGGCCTACGCTCTGGAGGGGGAAATAAAAAGCCGCTCTCCAAAAGGGAAGCGGCTTTTTTGGCGATAGACAGTGGAGATACTAGCTTTCGGCGGAGATTAGCTCCCGACGCTGCTCAGCTTGGATCGTCACCTTACCGGTGTCGTCGACGTCAACGGTAGCGTTATCACCGTCGCCTAGACGGCCGGAGAGGATCTCCTCGGCTAGGGTGTCTTCAAGCAGACGCATAATGGCTCGACGTAGAGGGCGCGCTCCGTAGCTAGGGTTATAGCCCTCTTCCACCAGGCGCTCCTTGAAGCGCTCGGTGACCCCCAGGTGGATGTTCTTCTCGGTGAGACGAGCAAACACCTCCTTGAGCAAGATGTCGGAGATCTCTTTAACCTCGTCCTTAGTGAGCTGGCGGAAGACGATGATTTCGTCAAGGCGGTTGAGGACCTCAGGCCTGAAGTACTGCTTGAGCTCTTCGTTGACCAGGGAGCGAATACGGTTGTACTGCGACTCAGCCTGGTCTTGCTCAAACTCAAAGCCAAGGCCGCCGCCGCCTTTCTCAATTACCTTGGAGCCAATGTTTGAGGTCATGATCAGCAGGGTGTTTTTGAAGTCGACCGTGCGTCCCTTGGCGTCAGTAAGGCGGCCGTCTTCTAGGATCTGCAGCAGCATATTGAAGACGTCGGGGTGCGCCTTCTCAATTTCGTCAAACAGCACCACGGTGTAGGGCCGACGGCGCACCGCTTCGG
>JBARUP010000368.1:0-5906 GCA_049645805.1 Nodosilinea sp. | reverse complement strand
GGGTCGAAATCTCCTTCTCCAAGGAGACTGAATTGAAACGGCCTGGGCCAGGGCGCGAGCTTGGTAGCCTCTGGTCGAAATCTCCTTCTCCAAGGAGACTGAATTGAAACAATGTGGGTAAAAACTGAAGAACTGGCCAACCCGGTCGAAATCTCCTTCTCCAAGGAGACTGAATTGAAACTGCGGCAAGGCTGTCCCGCTGGTTGATAGCCTGAGGTCGAAATCTCCTTCTCCAAGGAGACTGAATTGAAACAGTTTACTTTAGTTGATGGAGACTCTGGAGAGGAAGTCGAAATCTCCTTCTCCAAGGAGACTGAATTGAAACAATCTTACGACTCTTCTACGACTAGTGATGGCCGAGCAAACCATTCAAACGTTCTGACCGGTCAGGCACCCGCCAACCTGCATCTATAAAAAGGAGACATCAGGGTATGCCCTACGAAAACATCAGCGCCACCGTTTCAGACCAGGCCATGACCGAGATCAAAGGGGCGATCGCCGCCATTCAAACCCAACTATCCTTTCTCATCAACCTCACCCCCGACGAACGCCGCAAGCGCTTCAAAATGGGCAACAAAAGCCTCGCCTTCGTCCGCAACAGCGTCACCGTTACCCAAAACAACCCCAGCATTGTTCCCAGCAGCTTCAGCATGGCTGAGTTCAACCGCGACTACCAGCTCACCGTCGCCCTCAGCGAAGTGCTGGGCCTGCTAGAGCAGCTCACCGAAACCGACGACGACACCCTCCTCGCCGTCGGCAGCGAGTCGATGGCCAGCAGCCTGCTGGTCTATGACTACGTCAAAACCGCCGCCCGCCACTCTCCCGGCCTCAAGAGCGTGGCCGACCAGCTAGGCGAGCGCTTCAAAGCCTTGGGCCGACGTCGCCCTAAAGCCAATGACATGGCCGCTTAAAACATCTAGCAGCAACCTAACGGCTAAAAAACACGTAGGGGAATGGCTAATTTCATTGGGCCATTTCCCCTTAGCGGAAAATCTAAAAGATGTTTACTTTGCTTCCATCCAGTTGGGGCCAGCGTGGGCCTCGACCTTGAGGGGAACTTTGAGATCTACGGCAGATTCCATTACGGCGGTAATCTTAGGCTCAAGCCCCTCCCACTCGTCGGGGGGTACCTCAAACACCAGTTCGTCGTGCACTTGCAGAAGTAAATTGGCCTGGTAGTTCTTCAGCAGCTCGTGCAGGCGAATCATGGCGATTTTGATGATGTCGGCGCTGCTGCCCTGAATGGGGGCATTGGCGGCGGCCCGCAGTGAACCGGCGTCGTAGCCGCCAGGACGGATAGTGTCTAAATCAATAGTGGTGGGGTCACTGCCGCGCAGCGATCGCAGTTTGCCATCGGTAAAGTTAAAGTAGCGCCGTCTGCCGCAGATAGTTTGCACATAGCCCAGGGCGATCGCCTCTCGCTGCATCTGCTGTAGGTACTCAAACACCTTGGGGTAGCGATCGTAGTAGCGATCGATAAAGGTCTTGGCCTCAATGCGGCTTACCCCCGCCTCCCTGGCAAAGCGCACGGCTCCCATACCGTAGATAATGCCAAAGTTAATAACCTTTCCGGCGCGCCGCTCATCGGCAGTGATCTCGTCTTTCTCGAACAGCAGCTTGGCGGTTAGGGCGTGGACGTCGTCGTTGTTGTTGTAGGCATCGACTAGGACCGATTCGCCGCTGAGGTGAGCCAAGATACGCAGCTCGATCTGTGAGTAGTCTGCCGCTACCAGACGCCAGCCTGGTTCCGGCACAAATGCGGCCCGAATTTTACGACTAAAGGCGGTGCGAATAGGAATATTTTGCAGGTTTGGGTTTGACGATGACAGCCGCCCCGTCGCCGTTACCGCCTGGTTAAAGTCGGTATGGACTCGGTGAGTGTCGGGGCGAATTAGCGTGGGCAGCGCGTCAACGTAGGTTGACTTGAGCTTGGAGAGGGTGCGGTGCTCAACAACCAAATCTACTACGGCATGGTCACCCTGTAGTTTTTCTAGGGTTGAGGCATCGGTAGAATAGCCGCCGGATTTGTTGCGCCGCGACTTGCGCTTGTCTAGCCTCAGCTTTTCGAACAGCAGCTCGCTGAGCTGCTTAGGCGAGGCCAGGTTGAAGGTTTCCCCCGCTTCTTCGTAGGCAGTTTTCTCAAGGCGGGCTAAGTCGGTTTCGAGCTGCTTTGAGAAATGGGCTAGGTAGTCAGGGTCAACCCGAATTCCCTGGGTTTCCATTTCGGCCAGCACCGGCTCCATCGGCAGCTCGATGCCTGTAAACAGAGCTTTAAGGTCGGGAACCTCGTCTAGCTCGGCTTTGAGCGCGGGCACCAGTAGATAGGTAGTGTGCACGTCGGCCCCGCAGTAGGTGGCCGCCGCCGCAATCTCGACATCAGCCATGGTCTTGCCCTTGGGCACCAGATCTTCGTAGCTCTGGGCAACGAGGTTGAGGTAGCGCAGGCTTAAGTCGGTCAAATTGTGGGTAGTTTCAGGGTTCAGCACGTAGCTAGCCAGCATGGTATCGAAGACCACCCCCGCCATCTGAATGCCCTGATGGCGCAGCACTAGGCGATCGTACTTAGCGTTTTGCAGCGCCTTGGGATACTCGTCGCCTTCGAGAATCGGACGCAGCGCGTCTAGCACCATCTCCAGCGGCAGGTTTTTCCCCAAGCTGTGGCCAACAGGAATATAGGCCATCTCGGCCTGGCCTGTGCCCCAGCAGCAGCCGATGCCAACTAGGACGGCATCTCTAGGTTCTAGAGAGGTAGTTTCGGTGTCCCAGGAAACCGGAGCACTGGGATCTTTTTGCTCCGAGAGAATGTCGAGCAGTTCGTAGAGCTGAGCTTCGGTAGCGATAATTTGGGGCGCGATCGCTACCTCATCTACTCCCTGGGCGTTGTCGGTTTCCTCCGCCGTAAAGAAGGCCACATCCGCGCCGCCGCTATCCTCGAACCGGATGGAGCGCGCGGGTTCAGGGCTGCTAGAACCCCCACTCAGCGCCTGGCTAGCTTTCGCTGCTGTTTCTTCGGCAGCCTGCCCCCCAAAGGCAACTTGCAGCTTGCCCAACCTGTTCACAAAGTTCTGAAACTCCAGCTTTTTCAGTGCCGGAATCACCACATCGGGGTCAAAGCCCTCCAGCTTGCAGGTGTCTAGGTCGATGGGCAACTCTACATCGGTAACGATCTTCGCCATGTAGCGGGAGTGGTCAGCCGACTCCTTGCCTTCGATTAACTTTTTCTGGGTCGCGCCCTTAATGTTGTCAATGTCGGCATAGATAGAGTCCAGATCGCCGTACTCGGCCAGCAGCTTGGCAGCGGTCTTAGCCCCAATCCCTTTTACACCAGGAATGTTGTCCGACGAGTCGCCGCACAGCGCTTTGTAGTCCACGACCTGATGAGGAAAGATATCGAGCTTGTTCTTCACCTCCTCGATCTTGAACTCCTGAGCCAGACCGCTCCTGGCTCCTTTGGCAAAGGCGTTGCCCAGGTGCAGCACGGTAATGCACTCGTCGGGGTCGATCAGCTGAAACAAGTCCTGGTCGCCGCTGAGAATTTTGACGCAGAACCCTTCGCCCAACGCTTTGGTTGCCAGGGTGCCGATTACATCGTCGGCCTCAAAGCCGGGGGCGGTGTAGATGTTGAGGCCGAAGTCGCTCAGCAGCTCGTTGAGGTTTTTAACATCTTCTAAAAAGCCCTCCGGTGCTTCGGGGCGACCGTCTTTATAGGTGGCGTCGGCCTCGTGGCGAAAGGTGGGCTGGGCTAGGTCAAAGGCGACGGCAGCATACTGAGGCTTTTCCACCTCCATCATGTCGAGCAGCGATTTGAGAAAGCCATAGCACACGCTGGTGGGAATGCCGGTGGAGGTGCGCAGGCCACCGTCGGCATTCCTGGCAAAGGCATAGTAGGAGCGAAAGGCCAGGGAATGGCCATCGACCAGCATGAGGGTGGGCTTGTCGGAGGAGTTAGCAGCCACGGCGGGTTCTCGGAGTCGGTGAGTCTGGGGGAGATGAGTCCCTATTGTAAGGGGCGGGGTTGGGGTCTGCACCGCCCCCGGACGAACGGGTAGTTTGGAACAGTCATATAAAAAACCACTTTTCAAACGGATTCTAAACGACAAGGTCTTGTATCAATTTGCGCAACGAGAGGAGTAGCTCGTACGAAATGATTGATACTAACCGCAGCCTGTATTTTGCTGGGTGTAACGCGCATGCCTGAAATGCTAATCCTGAAGCCGTTAGGCTGTGTCTTGACGGTAGCCCTGATAACCACTACACCACCACCCGTAGATGCCCAGAGCAACCCCTACCGGATCGCCTGTGAAACGATGGTTTCTCTGGGCCAGGGAGGGAGTTTAACCTACCGACTGACAGGTAGCCTGCCGGAGACTGCGGGGGACAATCTTCAAAACCCGATGGTCACAGCCTTGACCCTAACTGTGCAGTGGCAGGATCAAACGGGTCGGGTGCAAACCCTGCTCAATGCCTCTGCCCTGAGTGATTATAAGCAACTGGCTCCTGATGCGGACTATTCTCAACCGCCCTTTGAAGAATCTTTTCGCGGTCAACCCAACAATGCCGACCGTCTATATGGCACACCAGATTCAGTGCATGGCCTCTACGTCAGTCTGCGCCCCAACAGCGGACTGCCCCAGCAGATGCAGACTGTCCACTACTTAGGCCCTGGTGAGTCCGTGCGCTCAACGGTGGGCAGCTGCCAGACTGCGAATGCCGACCTCGACGGGGCGATTGACGAGCAGTTGACGCTGTTACAAGAACGACTTCAAGCTGAGGACTGGGCCGCTGCTGATAGAGTAACTCGGCTGCTGCTGGCCCCGGGGTCAGCCTCACTGCCACCCTTCGATCCATTGCCTTCTGATCCAGTATTGTTGCAGCCGGAGCTGATGAATGCCATTGATCAGATGTGGCTGACGGCCAGTAACGGGCGATTTGGTCTCAGTGTGCAGCTGCGTCTTTGGCGGGAGGCGCTGGCTGATCATCCCAACAATGGTGAAGCGGCGGTCAATGCCTTTCGCGATCGCGTCGGCTGGAAACTGGCGACTCCTCGCGCTGAGGTTGACTTCATCAGCAGTGACTGGTTGAACGAGTCGGAGTTAACCTACTCGTTGCAGGCTCCGGAGGGCCATCTGCCCTGGGCTGGAGTGTCGGATGAAGTGGTGCAGGCGGTTGCGATTCCACCCGCAGGGGTACATTGCGGTAGCTGCACGGTCGATGCCATGCAGCTCCGCAACGAACACTTCTATGCATACATTCCCCAACTGATGGAACGGGTAGCGCTATATCTAGATCTGCCGGCTTCCCAGAATGCAGAGTAGCAACGCCCAATAACGCCATTTGCGTGACCTCTTCTTGGCAACACTCCCCTCCTAACAAAGAACGTAGCGATTATCTGCTCTTTAGGGTGCCCCAGACTTGAGCAATGCTCCAAAAAAGCGGAATTAGCAGTGATGTCGCCCAAAGACAATACCCCAGCTCTAAACGCTGTAGGTTTAGTCGTGAGAAGCCCATGACATCGGCAGGTACAGTTTGGTGAAACAGCAGTAGCGTGTTTACTACAGCTATCACAATCGCAAGTCCACTTGAAACGATAGTGGCGCGCTAACGACTCGCCCGAAGAAAGTAAAGACTCAGATAATATAAGGGATTTGCTAGCCAGCCAAATTAAAGTACCAAAACGCCTAACCAGCCCATCAGCAATACATCTAGACCCCTCCAAACAGTAGGCGAAGGTTCGTTAAAGGAGCTGTCAAAATGGTAAGTCGTCTCGTTGAAGAAAAAAGTGGGAGTTGCTAGGGCAAGCGTACACAAAAATAGACTTATAAAAATTGGAAGATTTTTCATGAGAGAATTCAGTGATAAATAGCAAGGCTCAATTGTTTGCCAGACGATGCGGCTTCGTCGCGATC
>JBARUP010000367.1:0-3521 GCA_049645805.1 Nodosilinea sp. | reverse complement strand
GTCGTTGGCTCAGGCATGGCAGACGGGCAAATCAAGACTTTAGGCGACCGGTGCTGCCACAGTGCTAAAAGTGCGGCGATGATTGGTTTGGGCAGCAAAGTACTGGGCGATCAGGGTAGGATTTTCGGCCTCAACAATGGCCCGCACCACGGCTACGCGCTCGGCACCAGCCTGCAAAACTTCGCTCAGGTTGCCAGTGTCGATACCGCCGATCGCGTACCAGGGTACCGTGGCGTGCTCAGCGGCATAGCGCACGTAGTCTAGGCCAGCAGCAGCTTTGTCGGGCTTAGTGGGGGTGCTATACACCGGACCAACGCCAATGTAGTCAGCGCCCTCAGCGATCGCCCGCTGCATCTCATCAGGGCTGGTGGTTGAGCGGCCAACAATTCGCTGACTGCCGAGGAGGTGGCGGGCTGCGGCAGTGGGCAGGTCCGTCTGGCCGAGGTGTACGCCATCGGCCTCGACCGCTAGGGCCAGGTCAACGCGATCGTTGATCAGAAACAAAGCACCATAGCCGTGGCAGAGCTCCTTTAGCTGCCGGGCTAGCGCTAGACGCAGGCAGTCATCGCTGTGCTTGTCGCGATACTGCACCACGGCAACACCCCCTTGCAGCGCTGCTTCTACCACGGGCAGCAGGCGATCGCAGGGGGATGTCACCAGATAAATTAACCCCTGGCGCAGCCGCTGCAGCCGATGACCGCCTAGAATTTCACTCTCCAGCGTGTAGAGCTGATAGCGCATCGCTTTGCTGCCGGTTGCCAGGTCAAGGTGGTAGAGCTTACCGTACTCCTCCAGCGATCGCAGCGCCTCCTGCACGCGGCAGAAGTTAGCCTGCAGGACTGCCGTTACGCTAGATCGATCGGTTTCCTGGGGATGAGTCAGGGTGGTGCCAGGGTCGCCGGGGGTGTTGCGGCACAGACGCAGCTCCGGAGCGTGCCACTGGGCCAGGGTTTGCCGCAGATGCTTGAGCTGCTCGGTCTGAGCTGAGTTATTCAATCCAAAGCGGCACCATTCTTCAATCACACGCAGACCCTCCCGCGCCCGATCTAGATTGGCATCAAGAATGCGGTAAACGGCGGCATCGACACGGCTGGGCAGCGCTGGTAGCCCAGGCAACTCGGACATAAGAAGGGCACAGAGAAGAACTTTCACATCCTATCAGGCTCTAGGTCTAGGCGGAGGGAGACGCTGGAGAGGTGGCCTAACTACTTTTCGGAGGGGGCCAAACGCTTCTTCAGTGATTCAGAGCGGCGGCGGGCGGTGATGTTCTTAGGCTCTAGGGCTAAGGCAGCTTCGTACATCTCAACCGCCTGGGTAGTGAGCTGCTTGCGCTCGTAGCTGTGGCCCAGGTTGTTGAGCGCAGTGACGTACTCAGGCGATATTTTGAGCGCTTCTTTATAGTTGCGAATGGCTAGATCGTACTGATCCTGTGCAAAATAGGCGTAGCCTAGAGCGTTGTAGACAACAGAGGCATTCTCAGTATCGCTGTTGTCCAGCTGCTTGAGCGCCTGCTGTAGGTATAGAGCCGCCTGAGTATAGAGCTTTTTGTCAAGCAGAAGGCTGCCCAACTCGTAGTATTCCTGTGCGGTGCCCTTTTCCTTCGTCAGGCGCGACTGCAGCCGCGACAGGGTGCCCTCAATGCGGCGGGTCTTAAGCACTTGGCGCACCACAAAAAAGGCGGCAACGCTCAGCAACGCCAGCAGAATACTTAGGTATGTGAGGAGCAGATTGCTGTTTTCCATCCGGTCTTCTTGCTGTTGAGGACAAATCTATCTTGCCACGGCTAGGGCAACCCCCAGAAGGTTGCTCGATCTTCTAGCCAGCCGCTTTGGTGCCACTGATTTACGGTGTGCTCCACAAGAATGCGCAGGTCGGTGTACTGCGTCCCCTTCGGTAGAGCGATCGCCAGCGGCTCTGCCGAGAGCGGCTGAGGTACCAGGTAATAGCCGTCATAAGCCTGCTGCCAGCCAACCAGCACCGTTATGTCTCCAGCGAAGCCGTCGATATAGCCCTGACTGAGGCGATTGAGGGCCTCTTGATAGCTGTTCAGCGGCGTCAGGGTGGCCTGAGGCAGCAGATAGCGCACTGCCGCCAGGGTACTAGACCCCTGCAACACCCCGAGCCGCTGGCGCTGGAGGTCCTCTAGGCGGTGATACTGCGGGTCTTGCACCAGGATTCCGGCCCCGTCTAGGTAGTAGGGCGGGCTAAAGCTAACTAGGCGCTGCCGCCCTGGAGTGAGGGTGATCCCTGCGATCGCAACATCGACTCGATCGCTTACCACAGCGGTCAGGCGATCGCTATTGGGCAGCACCCTCAGCTCAACGGCGTCGGCGTCGGCGAAGATCGCGGCGGCCAGCTGACGAGCAACGTCAATTTCAAAACCCACCAAATTGCCGTCGCGACCGCGAAAGCTCAGCGGTCGCCAGTCCTCACGCACCCCTACAACCAAGTGGCCGCGGGCGCGAATGGCATCGAGATCCGCAGCAAAAACTGGGAGCACAGCCAGCTGCGCTCCCAGTGCTAAACCAAAGCCAAGCCAGTTCCATCTCATGGTGCCGCCGTGTCTACGATACGACCGCCCCTGACCTTAAGCCTGATTGGCAACTTCAACGACTTTGGCAAACCCGTCTGGGTCTAGCACGGCCATTTGGGCCAGCATCTTGCGGTTGATATCAATGTTGGCTTTCTTCAGCTGGCTAATCAGCTGACTGTAGCTCAACCCGTGGGAACGAGAAGCCGCATTGATGCGGGTGATCCAGAGGCGGCGAAAGTCGCGCTTGCGGTTGCGGCGATCGCGATAGGCATATCGCAGAGCCTTCATCACCTGCTGGTTAGCTGTGCGAAATAGCTTAGAGTGCGATCCTCTAAACCCCTTAGCCAGCTTGAGAATTTTTTTGCGGCGCTTGCGTGCTACGTTGCCGCGCTTGACACGTGCCATGACTGTTTGACCTTATGGAACTAGTAAGTTGTAACTGAGCGTCAGCTGATTGAAATGCCCCTGCCTAGAGGTAGGGCAGCATCAACTCTACATTAGGAGCATCTTCTTCTGACACCACGACAGCCTTAGACAGCCGTGAGCGACGTTCAGCGTTCTTGTGCTGCAGGAGGTGGTTCTTAAACGCCTTACGACGCATAATTTTGCCACTGCCGCTGCGGCGGAAGCGCTTAGCAGCAGCTTTGCGAGACTTAAGCTTGGGCATGGTTACCACATTTAGACACAGTCTAAAACTATATCACGAGTAATACGCAATTCGCGCAACAAACTTTGCTTAGGCGCAGCTGCCTGGGGCACCTTACCAGCGGGGGGCGCTGCGGCTGAATTTTCTGCACGAGGGTTGTCAATATCGCACACTTTTCGCTAGTATAAGTTTTGCGCGTAATCCTCAGTAGCTCAGTGGTAGAGCGGTCGGCTGTTAACCGATGGGTCGTAGGTCCGAATCCTACCTGGGGAGTTGTAAATTGGCTTATCTCAGCTGTTAGCGAAGCTGTTTGCCTAGGCAAACAGCTTCGCTAACAATGGC
>JBARUP010000366.1:0-3766 GCA_049645805.1 Nodosilinea sp. | reverse complement strand
GCCCCAGGCCCCTCAGTTGCCCACGCTGCCTATCGGCGGCTGGAGTGGACTGCCTCAGGTGCAGTCGGCACTACAAATTAGCCCGCTGTTTTTACTTGGGGTGACGATCGTGCCCTTGATGAGCTGGTTCTTTAAGTCAACCCGGTGGGGCCTCTACGTGCGGGCCGTGGGCGACAGCCCCGACGCTGCCCTGGCTATGGGCATCTCAATCTTTTGGGTGCGGATGGCTAGCATTGTAGCGGGCAGCTTTTTAGCGGGTATTGGCGGGGCCAGCCTGTCACTGTTTTACCCCGGCGTATGGACCGAGCGCATCTCCAGTGGTCAGGGCCTGATGGCGGTGGCGCTGGTAATCTTTGCCCGCTGGCAGCCCTGGCAGTGCCTGTGGGCGTCGCTGCTATTTGGCGGGGCCCAGGCGCTGGGGCCAGCGTTTCAGTCGGTGGGTGTTGATTCGTACTACTACCTGTTTAACGCGGCTCCGTATATCTTGACGCTGGTAATTATGATCGTCACCTGTTCGCCGAAGCGTACTTTATCTGGGGCACCGGGGGCACTGGGGCAGGATAGTTGATCAGCTTGCCAGCCGCAAAGGCGGCCATACCAGCAGTGCACCGTTTCCCCTATGGCCCAGGTCGATCCAGTGAGATAATGACGTATTAGCAGGTTTTTGGGGCATCTCTCTTGGGCAGTGCCTCAGCCGCTAACCACTGCTAACCTCAACTGAGATCGTATCTATGACCATTGCTGAGCAGCTCATTCGGATGGCAGAAGACGAGCTGACGGAGTACAGCACCGACGCCCGCAAAATAGAGAAGCTGCGCCGTAAATTCAGCTTTGCTGTGCCCTATCCTAAGCAGGGGCAAGTCCGGGAAGAAGTAGCGGCCAGTATCCCCAACAACTTCCTCGCTAAGCTGGTTGAGGAGAATCGCCAGACTGTAGCGCTGCCTTTTTGGGGAATTGGCGGCCTGGGTCTGCTGCTGGGTATTTCAGGACGGCAGCCGCTGGATTTTATTGCGACAGGCTTCGGCTTCTATGTAGCCTTCCAGATGCAAAAGTGGGGCTGGGATCTCCAGGCTAAGCGACTAGTGCTGCAAACCCTAGACGCGATTGAGGCTAGCGTCAAGAACCCGGAGCCAGAAGCTTCTTCTTGACAGCCTATCGCCGATTAAATCGTGTGGATTATGCTTGTCTGATTGGCTAAACGCCTTATGCTGCTGCGATCGCGGCTCCCCCGTCTAAACTCTGCCGCTTACTCTCACTAATCGACTATGACAGCATCGTTAGCTAATCAAACTGTTCTTATTACCGGAGCCAGCAGCGGCATTGGCGCAGCCTGCGCTCGCTATTTTGCCCCCGCCGGAGCGCGGCTGATTTTGGCGGCTCGTCGCCAGACTCCCCTACAGACTCTGGCAGAGGAACTTCAGCAACAGCACTCGGTAGAGGTGCTGCCGCTGGAGCTAGACGTGCGCCAGCCGGAGGCGGTGGCCGGTGCGATCGCGTCTTTGCCCGACGCCTGGCAGACGATCGACGTTCTTATCAACAATGCTGGTCTCAGCAGGGGCTTAGACAAACAGTATGAAGCGCCCCTCGACGACTGGGAGGCCATGATCGATACCAATATTAAGGGGCTGCTCTACGTCACCCGAGCCGTGGTGCCCGGCATGGTAGCGCGGGGACGCGGCCACGTGGTGAATGTAGGATCGATCGCGGGGCGGCAGACTTACCTCGGCGGCAGCGTCTACTGCGCGACGAAAGCTGCTGTAAGATCGCTATCGGAGGGCCTGAAGCTCGACCTGCTGGGTACTCCCGTGCGGGTGACCAACGTTGACCCCGGCCTGGTTGAAACTGAGTTTAGCGTTGTCCGCTTTGGTGGCGATGCCGATCGCGCCCAGGGCGTTTACCAAGGGATGACCCCGCTGACGGGCGATGACGTGGCCGACGTAATTTTGTTTGCCGTCACCCGTCCGGCCCACGTCAACATCAGCGACCTGCTGCTGCTGCCTACCGATCAGTCGTCCGTGTTCCACGTTCATCGACAGAGCGAGTAAGCTCCGCTGGGGAAGACCGCCGTCCCCCACTCGCAACTGGGAACTATACAATGAGCGATGGCACCTGTCCTATTCGATAGTCGACTATGACCCTTTCCGCTGGCGATCCCGCTCCCGATTTCAGCCTTCCCGATGCCGCTGGTCAAACCCATAGCCTGGCTGACCTCAAGGGGCAGCGCGTAGTGCTGTACTTTTACCCCCGCGACAGTACTCCCGGCTGTACCAAACAAGCCTGTGGCTTTCGCGATCGCTACTCCGACTATCAGGAAAAAGATATCGTAGTGCTGGGAGTGAGCACCGACGACGCTAAATCCCACGGTAGGTTTATCGACAAGCTCAGCCTCCCCTTCCCCCTGCTGGTTGATGAAGGAGGAGAGGTAGCCAGCCGCTACGGCGTCTACGGCCCAAAAAAATTTATGGGCAAAGAATACACGGGCATTACCCGCAGCACCTTCATTGTCGGTCCCGACGGCAGCCTCGAGAAGACCTACCTCAAGGTTAAAGCTGAAACCCACGCTAACACCGTGCTGGCCGATCTGGAAACGCTCTAGCCCATGGCCTACTTCGCTCATGCCCTACGAACCCTGCTGGGGCTGCTGCTGCGGCGGCCCATCTTAGGTACCTGTGTTATTCCGCTCATGCCGGACGGTGCCATTGCGCTGGTGCGCCGCCGCGATAACGGCCTGTGGAGCCTCCCCGGCGGCATTGTCGACTGGGGCGAAGACGTCTTTTCTGCCGCCGCCCGCGAGCTAAGAGAAGAAGCCGGGCTGGAAACCATAGGGCTCGATCGGCTAGTGGGAGTCTACTCCCACCCGGGGCGCGATCCCCGGTTCCATTCGGTATGCGTGACGGTAGCGGTGCGGGTGACGGGCAACCCCTACCCTGCCGACCCCGACGAAATTTTAGAGGCGCAGGTGTTTCAGCCCGACGCTCTGCCCTGGGACAGTCTCTCCCACGACCATCGCCAGCATTTACAAGACTTCTTCCAGGGAGAGACGGTTTTAGCTTAGGCGTGAGCCCCTAGCCCACTACCCGTAGATTGCCTATGCCAACGCTGGGCCCTGAAGCCGTTATTCTTCTAAGACTGAGCCGAGCGGGTGCCCAACGCCGATATCAGCAGCTGAGACAGCTTCTCTGCCCGGTTAAGAACCATGAGATGACCACCGTCGGGCACAACAATGTGAGCGCTGCGATGGCCCAGGGGAAACACGCGATCGCACGCGCCGTGGATATGAACCAGGTTTTCAGGTACCACCTGATTGCGCCAGCACACGACTCGGTTCATGGCCCACCTGAGAAATGAGGGGTCAGTGTCCTCTAAAACCTGCTTGAATAGCGAACAGTCTTCTGGATCATCAAGGCTAAACATCCAGTTCATAACCCCATAGACCGCCCACAGCAGTTGTTTAAACGGCAAAACAAGCTGCAGCGGCAGCCAGCGAAACAGCTTGTAGTAATTTGGCACCTGGGCCGCGCTCACCGCGCTGGAGATGATAATAACCTGCTCAGGATCGCACTGCTTTGCCATTTCCACAGCTACCAGTCCACCAAAAGAAAGACCAACCAAGATTGGTTTTTCGGTGGCGATCTGGGCTAAAAGGCGCTGGGCATAGTGCTCTATCGACTCGCCCCAGTGGGGGCGCTCCCAGGTGACATGAACCGGTCGGTAACCCTTCAGCCGTAGCCGATGAAAAACGCGCCAGTCAGCTCCCAAACCGCTA
>JBARUP010000365.1:0-2718 GCA_049645805.1 Nodosilinea sp. | reverse complement strand
ATCCTATAAAGAGATGAGACTACACGAACGGGGCTAAGGACGCTTGATGGATCGTCGCAGGTTGATAAACGGGCTAATAGCTAGCGCATTGAGCATTGCGATCGCGCTGGGCATCGCTGCCCCCGCCTGGGCCGCAGGTGAACCTGAGCTTATGGTGTATCGCAGCCCCACCTGTCGCTGCTGCGCTAGCTGGATTAACCACATGAAAGATGCCGGGTTCCACGTGCAGGATATTGTGACCGGCGACATGGCCTCTATCAAGGCCGAGCGCGGGGTGCCAAAAGCAGCAGCCTCGTGTCATACGGCGATCGCGGCTGGCTACATCATTGAAGGTCACGTACCGGCCTCTGACGTACAGCGCCTGCTCAGCGAGCGGCCCAACCTGCTTGGTATTGCCGCCCCCGGCATGCCTGTGGGGTCTCCCGGTATGGAAATGGGCGATCGCGTCGACCCGTTCACCGTAGTTTCGTTTACCCAGTCCGGCGAAACGGCCGCCTACGCTGAGCACCTTTAAGATCTAGCCATGGCCTACTATCGCTGCCAACCTCAGGCCTTTGCGGCTGACTATCTCCACAACCTGCGGGGCAGCATTCAGTCGTGTCGCTACTTTGCCACTAACAACCTCAACCGAGATTTTGTCGCCACCAAAGGCTTCTCTGTTGTCTTTAGGCACGAGGGGCGAGCCGAAGTCGATCGCCAGTTTCCCTACTTCAAACCCTACCTCGACCAGGCGCTTTTGCCCGACTGCAACGCCTTTTATCTCAACCCGCTGCTGCTTAAGCAGGGGTCGCGCGTTGACCCCCACATCGATCGATCGCTGCGGTCGTACTGCAAAACCATTGACCCACCCGATCAAGTCAGCGTGCTCTACGTGCAGGTGTCCCCTAACTTAGTCAGCGGCGAGCTGGTGCTGCAGCGAGGGCGGCAGCGGGTCGCCCAGATTCGGCCCCAGACCGGCCTGCTGCTGCACTTTCAGGGCGATCTGACCCACTCGATTAGCGCCGTGGCCAGCGCTGGCAGCCGCCTCAGTCTGGTGTGTGAGCAGTACGCCCTCGACGCCAAAGCCCTCTCGGATATTCCTGAATTCTTGATCGAATCTAGAACCCTTTCCTCAGCAAAAACGAGGGCGTGAGGCAGTTTAGCCCAGCGCCAGAACGACGGAACGGGTCAAAGTCAGTAAGCTAAGGCAATGTTGTTAGTCTGCTGCTATGAGTTTGCTATGAGCTTGATTCAGGAAATATTTCTAGAAACCGATTGGGAAGAGGTCGAACAAGCCCAGGCCGCCTGCGATGAGCGTGCTACCCAGCTGCGGGCCGAGGGCCACGTGTGCACTTGCACAACCCTTTATCGGATTACCGACGGTCGGCGCGTCTTCTTGCTAGAAGCGCAGCACCCCGACTCGCTGGAGCCTGAAACCAGGCCCTCGCGGCGAAGGCCCCCCTCTCGACGTTCTACCCCAAGGAGCTAATGGACAACGCCGCTTAGGGAACGGCTGGGCTATCTTTGGCCAGACCTAGGGCAACGGCTTCTGCCACCCGAATGCCGTCGATGCCAGCAGACAGGATGCCCCCGGCATAGCCCGCCCCTTCACCAGCAGGGTAGAGTCCAGCGGTATTGATACTCTGGTACTGGTCGTTACGCTTGATGCGGATTGGCGACGAGGTACGGGTTTCAACGCCGGTCAGTACGGCATCGTCCATGGCAAAGCCGTGAATGTGGCGATCGAAGGCGGGAACGGCCTCGCGAATGGCCGCGATCGCGTACTCCGGCAGGCTCTCGCTCAGGTCGCCCAGCTTCACCCCCGGCTTGTAGGAGGGGCAAACCTCACCCAAGGCTGTAGATGGACGGTCTGCTAAAAAGTCGCCAACTAGCTGTCCGGGGGCTTCGTAGGTGCCGCCGCCTAGGGCAAAGGCCCCGGCCTCTAGCTGCCGCTGGAGGGCAATACCCGCGAGCGGCCCCTCAGGATAATCCTCTGGGGTGATGCCGACGACAATGGCGCTGTTGGCGTTTGACTCATCGCGGGCGTACTCGCTCATGCCGTTGGTAACCAGGCGGCCCGGTTCTGAGGCGGCAGCCACCACTTTGCCCCCTGGGCACATGCAAAAGCTGTAGACCGTGCGTCCGTTGTCGCAGTGATGCACCAGCTTGTAGTCTGCTGAGCCGAGGCGGGGGTGTCCGGCTTGGTCACCGAGCCGGCAGCGATCGATTAGCGCCTGGGGATGCTCGACGCGAAAGCCAATGGAGAAAGGCTTAGCCTCGACATACACGCCTCGGTCGTGCAGCATCTCAAAGGTGTCGCGGGCGCTGTGGCCCACGGCCAGCACCACGTGGTCGCTGGCCAGATATTCGCCGCTTTCTAATCGCACGCCGCGCACCTGGCCCTGGTCGATGTCTAGGTCTTCGACTCTGCTTTGAAAGCGAATTTCGCCACCCAGCGCCTCAATGGTGGCCCGCAGATTCTGCACAATTTTGACCAAGCGGTAGGTGCCAATGTGGGGCTTGTTGACGTACAAAATTTCGGGAGCGGCTCCGGCGTTGACTAGCTCAGTTAGCACCTTGCGACCGTAGTGGTGGGGGTCACTGACCTGGCTGTAGAGCTTGCCGTCGGAGAATGTGCCCGCACCGCCCTCCCCAAACTGGGCATTAGATTCAGGGTTGAGGGTTTTCTTGAGCCAAAAGCCAAAGGTGTCGACGCTGCGATCGCGCACCGCCTTGCCC
>JBARUP010000364.1:0-2680 GCA_049645805.1 Nodosilinea sp. | reverse complement strand
GGGTAGAGTCTAAAAGCCCGGTCAAAAACTGGATAGCTCGCTGCCCAAAGAAGGCAGACAGCAGGCCACAGAGGACGGGGACTGCGATCGCCACCGCTAGCCTGCTGCTCCCCACCGTAGCCCAGCCGACCATATCTACCGATAGCGACAGGTAAACGAAGACAAACAGGCCGCTGATCGACATACCTATCAAGAAATTTCGCAGCGGGCTGGGCCGGGTGGGTTCGCCCACCTTAGGTGTCTGATCTGGGTCGGAGTGATCGTGCTCGCCCATGAGGTTGATCCTAACGGTTGTACGGTAAGACAATACCACCTATAAGAACCAAAAACTATCGTCTCAACCCCCTTGAACCTCACGTTACGTCAGGGTCTAGGATGCCAGCATCAACCGCAATCCTCTGAAAAACAGGAGATGAGGCATGTCTAGCCTGCTGAAAGTAGGGGAACTGGCCAAACAAACCGGCCTCTCAATTCGCACCCTACACTACTACGACGAGATCGGCCTGCTGGTGCCCTCCCATCGTACCGAGGCAGAGCATCGCCTGTATAGCGATTGCGATATCGTCCGGCTTCAGCAGATCCTGTCGCTGCGGCAGTTAGGCCTTTCACTGGGCGAAATTCGGGATTGTTTAGAGAGCCCCGACTATTCGTTACCCCAGGTGATAGATCTACACCGCGATCGCATTCGCGAACAAATCGCCCTGTCCCACACTCTGCTCAAGCGCCTCAACGGCATTGCCCAAGAGCTTCAAACCACTCAGTCAGTTGCGGTTGAAACCCTGATTGAAACCATGGAGACGATTACAATGTCTGGACAATATTTCACCGCCGAACAGCAAGCCGTCCTTGAAGACCGGTTCCAGGCCCACTACGCCGAGTGGCAAGACCTGCTTGCCCAAGTGCAGGCCGAAATGGCCAACGGTACCGAACTCAACAGCCCCAACGTCCGCTACCTGGCGCGCCGCTGGCTGGGCAGTATGAAAACCTTTGTCGATGGCGACAACGACATCTACGCCGCGCTCACCCGCATGGTGCAGCAGGAAGGATCAGCGGCAGCCAGCTGGGGCAATATGGATGGGGCCACGTTGGAGTACATGCTAAAAGCGGTTTCTGTTTTGACCCTGGGCGAGGTGACCGAGTCGCTGATTCCTGCCGACAAGATCTTTAGCCCCGAAACCCGACAGGTGCTTCAGCGCGGGGAAGCCGCCATTCGTCAGATCAACTTCGACCTGTTGGGAACAGAAGGATTTTTGCTGGGCCTGCTGGCCGAGGGTACTAATGAGGCGGCCCAGGTACTCACTGACCTAGGCGTCACCTTTGAGGCGGTGCAGCCGCTGGTGGCTAAATGGCTGGGGGTACGCCCCGAGATGCCAGAGGGGTGGTTGCCGTCGCGCCTGCCCTACGCGCTCAGGGCCAAACGGGTGATTGAGCTGGCCCTAGAGGAAGCGCAGCAGCAGGGAGAATCTGCGATCGCGCCTGCCCACCTGCTGCTCGGCATTCTTGACGAAGCCAAGGACAGCGGCGGGCTAGCCACATACATTCTCAGCACGGAACTCGGCGTTGAGCTGGCCCAGGTTGAGCAGCGGCTCAGAGACTTAGCCCAGTAGCGAGGGGTGGCAACACGCCAAGACGCCGCTAGTCTACTGAAGGCACAGAATCGCTATAGTCGCCCGTTGTTGGGGGCTTATAAAAATCTACAGTTTTGCTTTAGGGCCACCTTCAGCAAGCCTTTGTACTCGCGATCGCCCACGACGCAGGCCCCAAACCGCTCCAGGTGAGGGTTCATCATCTGGGCATCAAAGAGGGCAAAGTGCTGCTGGCGCAGGTGCTCGACCAGCCTCACCATCGCTACCTTAGACCCCTCAGAAATGCGAAAGAACATCGACTCGCCTATGAAGGCACCGCCAATGACCAAACCCAAGATGCCTCCCGCCAGCTCGTTGCCCTGCCAGGTCTCGAAGCTGTGGGCCCAGCCCGCCCGATGGAGTTCAATATACACCTGTCTAAGTTCGTCAGAGATCCAGGTCGTATCGCGATCGGCGCAGCCGCTGACCACCTCCTCAAAGGCCTGGCTGATAGCGACCCTAAAGCGGTTTTGGTTGAGCGACCGCCGCAGGGATTTTGGGTAGCGGAAGCGATCGTCCAGCGGAATCAGGGTGCGCTGGCGACTCGAATACCAGCCCAGATCGTCGCCCTCACCGTCGGCCATCAAAAAATACCCTTGGGAGTAACCGCGAACAATGGCGTCTAGGTCGTACTTAAGGAGAGTCACGGCGTTTTATCTACAGTGGGCGGGTTGATGATTCGTTACGCTTAGCCGCTATCGGCCTGGGATCAGAAGCTAAAGCGGTAGTATTGAGTGTACAAAAGGTTTTCCCAGACTGCCGCACGCTGCACCGATGACTGACCCCCTCGACCCAATTATGCTGCCGCCTCCTGAGGATGCTCAACAGGAAGGGCAGTGGCTAAAGTCGGCACTGCTCACCTGGCTGAATGCTGAGTATCTGCCTGAGCCCGCCAACCGCACCATTGCCGAGCGGGTTGCCCAGGTATTTGTGCGCCAGCGCATGGAGGGCGAAAACGACGTGGGCTCGCTGGTGATGGCCATTTTAACCGAGCTACAGGCCTTCGACTTCTCCGATAGCTTCTACGGCGAATTTGCCGTGGCCAATGCTGTTGG
>JBARUP010000363.1:0-11203 GCA_049645805.1 Nodosilinea sp. | reverse complement strand
TCGTCTCTCGCACCAGCGACGAGGTCACCAGCGAGCCGTGCATGGCAGAGAACAGCGAACCACCGAATACACCGGCTACTCCCAGCATGTGGAAGGGGTGCATCAAAATGTTGTGCTCGGCCTGGAAGACCAGCATGAAGTTGAAGGTGCCCGAGATGCCCAGAGGCATGCCGTCAGAGAATGAACCCTGACCCAGAGGCTAGATTAAAAACACAGCGGTAGCAGCGGACAGCGGAGCACTATAGGCTACGCAGATCCAGGGGCGCATGCCCAGACGGTAGCTCAGCTCCCACTGGCGTCCCATATAGGCAAAAATGCCAACGAGAAAGTGGAAGATAATTAGCTGGTAAGGACCACCGTTGTACAGCCACTCATCGAGAGAAGCCGCTTCCCAAATCGGGTAGAAGTGCAGGCCAATGGCGTTTGACGACGGCACAACCGCACCGGAGATAATGTTGTTGCCGTACATCAATGAACCCGCCACGGGCTCACGGATGCCGTCGATATCTACCGCAGGGGCGGCAATAAAAGCGATGATAAAGCAGGTGGTCGCAGCTAGGAGAGTGGGGATCATCAGCACGCCGAACCAGCCCACGTACAGGCGGTTCTCGGTGCTGGTCACCCACTGACAAAACTGCTCCCAGGCTCCCGCATTGTCGCGGGTGCGAAGAGAAGTAGTCATAGGTTAAGAGGCCAGTAAATAACAACGAAAAATGAATATGAGATGGCATAGATTTGCCCATCACTTATGCAGTGTAAATTTCCTCTTTGGCCTAGAAAGACACTAGAAAAGAAAGTTTATTCCGTTGCACAAAAGTAAATGAACTAACCCGGTGGCCAGGCTAAGCTACGACCGCCCAATAGATGCAGATGCAGGTGAAAAACGGTCTGCCCACCGTCGGTTCCGGTATTTACCACCACTCGATAGCCGTCCTCAGCTAGGCCGACCCGGTCGGCAATGTCCTTAACGGTTAACAACAAATGGCCGAGCAGTTCTTTATCGTCTGAAGTTGCATCCGCAAGACTGGGGATGGGCTGTTTGGGAATCACCAGAATATGTGTAGGAGCCTGGGGGGTAACGTCTGTAAAAGCTAGACAGAGATCATCCTCGTAGACAATGTTGGCCGGAATCTCTTTGCGGATAATTTTGCCAAAAATAGTGTCGCTACTCATAGGGAAAATAGACGTAGAAGATGCCGCTATTGTCGCACGGGCCTGGGAATGGTGCGGGTTGTCTTGTTTTGGCGCAGCAAACGTAGGGGCACAGCATGCTGTGCCCCTACAGGGTTTAGGCTACCCAGCTAGCTAGACGCTTTTTTGCTCCAGCGGCTTGACGGCAGGGCCGTGAAGAACGTTGCCCTCACAGCCAAAACGAGCGCCGTGGCAGGGACAGTCCCAGCTTTTTTCAGCCTGGTTCCAGGCAACAATGCAGCCAAGGTGAGTGCACACTGCAGAAACCGCGTGGAGTTTGCCGCTGTCATCTCGGTAGGCCGCTATCTTACTGCCTTTATGAGTAACGAGTTTGCCTTCTCCCGGGCTAACGCTGTCGAGGGAGTCAAATAGCCCTTTGAAGCGATCGCCCACCCAGTGGGTGCCAACATCCAGATTTTGCTGAATTGAGGTAGTGGTGGCAAAGGGAGAAGGGCGAGTGGACTCGTACAGGTCGGCCCAGGGGTTTTGAATGCCCCTGATCCGGTCTGACAGCACCATCCCAGAAATCACCGACTTGGCCATACCCCAAAGGCTGAACCCGGTTGCTACGTAGGTGTGCTTATGGGCCGGGGTGAGCGTACCGATGTAGGGCAGGTCGTCAAAAGACTTATAGTCTTGGGTTGACCAACGGTACTCTGACTCAGTATCGAAGTTGCTGCGTAGGTAGCTCTCGAGGCGCTCAAAGCGTTCGTCGGTGGCTTTGTCTTCGCCAACTTTATGGCCTTCGCCACCTACCATCAGCACCGTGCCGCCGTCGTCGGTGGGGGTACAGCGAATGGAGCGGTAGTTTTCACCGACCCCAATGTACATGTCTTTGGGGGCTTTGCTGGGGTCAATGCGCCCGCCCACAATGTAAGACCGCTTGGGGAAAGTTTTGGCGAAGTATAGGCCAATATCCAGGATGGGTAGGTTTGTTGTGATGACGACATCCTGGGCCGTGACGGTGGGGCCGTTCTGGGTAACAACGCGGCAGGGGTCTTCACCGTCTACCGTCTTGACGCGGGTCTGCTCAAAGACGTGGCTGCCGTTGCCGGGTAGCGTGGCCGCGATCGCCAGCGCAAACTTGCGCGGGTGAAACTGCGCTTCATCGGGCATCATGATCGCCCCGGTAATCGGAAACGGCAGATCGACGCTTTCGACAAAGCTGACGGGCAGGCCGATACTCTGGGCTGCGTCTACCTCATCTTTCACCTTAGATAAACCGTCTGCATCGGTGGCAAAGGTGTAGTTGGTCTTGTGCTCAAAGTCGCAGTCGATGTTTTCAGCAGCAATCATGTCGGCTAGACGCACCACTGCTGCTCGGTTAGACTCGCCAAACAGCTGCGCCTTTTCTTTGCCGTGCTGCTTGACCACATCAGCGTAGATGAGCTGTTGCAGTGCAGCAACCTTAGCTGTAGTGTGGCCCGAAACGCCAGCGCCAACGCGCTCGGCTTCGATCAGCGCTACGGTTTTACCCGCCTGCTTGAGCAGCTTGGCGGTGACGACTCCAGCTAGCCCAGCGCCTACTACCGCGACATCCACGGTCACATCTTGGCTCAGGGCAGGATAGCTAGAGGGCAGCGTTGACTCGATCCAGTATGAAATATGGCGTCCGGTAAGCGTCATGGCGTAAAACCAGTGGAGGGGATAGTTTATATCCTCTCTAACCTTGTGCATATTCCCATCCCTCCTGGGCAGGAATAAGCAGCCTTGTCCAGACGTAGTTCTCTTCTCCTGAGAATAGAGCGGAAACCTCAATCGGTGCTCCTCCCACGGAGGCTGCAAAGTGCTAGGACTCCACAGCAAGGTTTTGCCTCGGGACTTGGGTAGCCCTGCTTGGCTATACCGCCTGCTAAAAACCCCCTTTATGGCATTCACCATTTGCGAGAGGCAGCCAAGGAAGCAGCAGGCCTAGGCACTGGCCCTACAGTAGCTAGATTAATTCTGGCTCTGAGTCTCCTGAAGGCTGATATCTGGCCCAAAGTACTGGGGCACAAAGCTGCCGTGCAGCCCGTAGGGAACGTGGTGGGGTAGCTTGAGCCGCGCTATAGGGCCAGCGGCGATATCTTTACCGTCCAGAATGACTAAGTCAGAGCAGCGGCGCTCGGCGTTGTACATCAGCAGGAGCACCCAGCCGTCGTCGTCGCCCTGGCCCTGGGGGCGAGGCACAAACAGGGGCTCACCTGTAAACCCACGCGGCGCGGCGCTCCAGGTCTGAGTCTCGCCGGTTTGGGTATCTAGCTTAAGCAGGCTTTGCAGAGGGGCGTTGCCGTCGCTGCCGTGGGCAGCACCGATAAAGAGATGGCGGTAGGGCTGCCCCTGATGGTCGGGGTGCACTACTGGAAACTCGACGCAGCGGGTAACCAGCGGGCTAACGTCACAGCGCTCTGAGGCGGCATCGATGGTAAAGCGCCACAGCTGCCCGGCCGGAACGTGGTCAAAGTCGACTTCTCTGAAGTCGCTGCCTTCTAGAGAGGGAAAGTTTTCGTAGCAGACCGAATCGATGACGATCTGGCCGTCTTGCTCAAAGGCGTTGGCGTGGTGAAACACAAAGCAGGGGTCAGTCTCAACTGTCTGCATCGGGTCACCGTTGCGAGGCATGAGCAGAATCTTGGTGGGCTGCTTAGGGTTGAAGCTAATGCACTCGGCGGCTCCCTTAAACCCTAGAAGAAAAGGCACCGGCCCAAAGCTGACCGGGTTCTGGAAAAAGATGGCGTAGTTGGGGGTAAGGGCAAAGTCGTGCATGAAGGCAAAGCCAGGAATGGTGTGGCTGTGCTGACTGAGGCAGCTGCCGTGAGTATCTAGCTCGTAGAGACTGATGGTGCTAGACAGCCCGGTTTTAACCGAGAAGCCCACCAGCCGCGGGTCGCCGTGGTGACCGGGGTCAACCCTGGGGTGAGCCGTAAAGGAACCACCGGGGGCAATCAGCCCGTCTAGAAAGTCTAGCCCCAATGTCTCTAAGGTTGAGGGATCTAGGCGATGAGGCTCGGCGGCTTCCCACAGGGCCAGCAGCTTGTCGGCCCAGTAAACGACGTTGGTGTTGGCAATATTTTTAAGCTTGAGGTCAAAAGCGTTAGCCAAGGGGCCACCGGGCTTTTGGGTGCCAAATACCCCTCGAAACAGAGGCTTTTTGGCCTGCTGCTCGGCTACATAGGCCTCCGTGCGCACAAACCGATTGCGAAAGTAGGCGCGCCCATTTTGCATAGCGATGCTGCTGATCATGCCGTCGCCGTCAAAGGGATGCTTGACGGCATGCCCGTGAACGTCAAGCAGGCCGGGGCCATTGCGAAACAAAGTGCCCTCTAGCTCTGTAGGGATACTGCCTTCGATGTCGGTAACCCAGTAGCTGTACTCGTTGGGCTGCGATCGGTAGCCGCTGCTCCAGTCTTCTAGGGAGTAGGTAGCGGCGGGACGAGGTTGAGTTGTAGTCATGGTGGAGTGGGGTAGTTGGGAGGGTGATGACGACGGTAAGTGGGCAGGTGACGGATCTCAATCAAGGTCACCAACAGGCACAGGGTGCTCAGTCGAGGCGGAGGCAAAGAGGGTAGTTGAAACCACGGCCTTCTCGGATGGGGGCAGGGCCTTGCCTGTGGTCTCTGCGCCTTGGGAGGAGGTATCAGGCAGCAAGAACAGCAGCGGCAGGGGCAGTAAGGTTGTGAGGTTAGTGATGAGGACTAGCTCCCACAGGTTGTCAAAATTGGTCTCGGTGACGTTGAGCCAGTGGGTAAGCACAGCTCCTAGCTCGTGGGAAAGCAGGCCAGCCAGATTCACTACCGACATCAGCAGGGCAAACAGAGTGGCCTCGACACCGGGCGGGCAAAGGCGGGCCGAAAGTACTAGCACGGGCATGAAGGCAATTTCGCCCATGACGGTAAGCACTAGGCTGTCGCCCAGGCTAAACCACTCGTCGCCGATGCCAAGGGAGCGGTTGACGTGAGTAACTAGCAGCAGCATGCTCATGCCCAGCACGCTGGAGAGCACTGTAGACCAGGCAAAAATAGTGCGAAAGGGAACCGTGCGCAAAAACCGCTGAAATACCCAAATGCCCAGCAGCGATGCCAAACTGGTTACTAGGCGTACTCGGCCCAAAAACTCAGGCTGAAACCCTAGATCATTAGTAGTGAAAAAGAAGAAGGCTGCGTCAGCAGTGGGCGTAGCCTGCCAGAGAAACAGAAACAGCGCTGGCATCCAGATCGCTCGCTGTCGAACCGCCTGCCAGAGCTGCTTGACCTGGTTGCCCACTACGGCCCAGCTGGGCGAATCTGCGGGTTCCTCAGCAATCAGCACCGCTACCAGCGACACAATTAGCGGAAAGGTAGCCGTGATGCCAAACACAGCTCGAGCGGTCATGTGCTGCAACAGCACGCCACCTAGATAGGCCGTAAGAATTCCTCCCACTGCCGAGGTACCCCAGGCCAGCGACTGTAGAGTACCGGCTTTGCCTAAAGATTCGCCCCGGGCGCGCTCTACTACCAGCGAGTCGACAATAACGTCGCTAATGGCTACAGAGAGAGAGCTAATCGTAATAGCCGCGATCGCGCTCCAGCCCGACTGCACCACTGTAGCCAGCGCTAGCCACGCTCCTGCCCCCAAAAGTCCTGACAGGATTAGGTAAGGCCGTCGCCGATAGCCAAAAATAGGCAGTCCGTCCGACAGCAGGCCAAACACCGGCTTGATCGTCCAGGGCAGGGTGGCAATGCCGCTCAGTGCCGCGACTTCTGCCGGCGTTAAACCTAGGTCATCTTTGAGAAAGAAGCTTACCGCTAGGCGAGCCAGACCCAAGATGCCTTGGACAAAGTAAACCAGCAGGATAGCCGCAAGCTCTGAAGTCAAAGGCTGTCCTAGGAGAATGCGAGTCTCCACAAAGCCTTTGATGCCGCCGGTTGAGGGGGAAGAAGCCGCCATGAATCAAGTTAGTCGCCTTATATGGTCGTGCCGAGAGCAGTTGCTCTGAAATTGTTAAGAAATATCAACGGTGCTCCTATCATAGCCTGCTTGCCTTGGATAGCTGGGGCGTAGCTACTCTGAAAGGGTCTACCGAGGGATAGAAGGTCTAGTCAGAGAACCCTCTGAAACTAAACATCTCGGCGTGCTGCTAGGGCCGTACTCTAAACCTGCCCTAGGATCAATGACACGCTGCAGAAAAGTTCAGCGCGCGCTTCGCCCCGCTTGATCTGGCAAAACAGTTTGTTCTCTCAGAAAACAAACTGTTTGAGGCTAGGACTGGTACTGGCTCTTCCTAATCTTTTTTGATTGACTCACCTGTCGAATGCTGCAATAGTTGAGCGTAATTCTCGGGCACGCACCAATCCTGGTTTACCAACGGGTTTTGCGAATTAGGATACGCCTGTTTTGCCTGCGAACTTAGTCTATTTGCCTAGCCTTGAGTTCTTTGCCTCCCCGTCAAACGATGCAGTATTCAGCCAAGCTTCTCGTTGCCGCACTGTTTGTCCTCAGCCCAGCTCATCCTGATGTAAGGAACTTTGCTCTGGCTCAGGTGGCTCAGGCTCCAACGTTCTCGCTGCCGGAAACCGTGCCGACGGGAACAACCCTCTTAGTTGAAAGTTCTTCGAATCTAGGCTTTGCGGTCGAGGCACTGAAGAAAGAATTTGAGGCCACCTACGATGGCACCGAGGTAGGGGTAGAAGCGACTAGTAGTGATGATGCGATCGCAGCCCTAGTCGATGATGATATTGACCTAGCCGCGATCGGGCGGCCCCTGACGGAGGCAGAAGAAGCTCAAGACCTGAATACGGTGCCCCTAGAGCGAGCCAAGATTGCCGTTTTTGTCGGCTCTGATAATCCCTTCACAGGTGGCTTAACCTTCGCTCAGTTTGCAGGTATGTTTCGCGGTGAAGTGACCGACTGGTCAGAGGTCGGTGGTGAACCTGGGCCGATTCGGTTTGTCGATCGCCCCGAAAGTAGCGATGTACGTCGATCGCTGAGTCAGTACGATGTCTTTCGCAATGCCCCTTTTGAAACGGGAGCTACCGCCGATACGGTTGCTGAAGACGATACCTCAGAGGTGATTCAGGCGCTGGGTGACGACGGCATTAGCTATGCGATCGCCCCTCATGTCATCGACCAGCCAGCGGTCTCGATTGTGCCCATGCACGGTACCCTGCCCGATGACCCCCGCTACCCTTACTCTCAGCCCCGCTATTTTGTCTATAAAGGTGAGCCTAGCCCAGCTGTGCTGGCCTTTTTGGGCTACGCGACTTCCCCTGCCGGTTTAGAAGCCTTTACTGCGGCTCAAGTTGCCGAAGTGGGAGCCGCAGCTGAGGGGGTATCCACTCTAGTAGACCCTGTTGCCACAGAAACGCCCGGTGCAGCGCCTCCAGCAGATGCCGATTCTGAGGCACTGGCTCCAGCCCCAGCCGAAACGGCCTCAGCCAGCGCAGATAATGACGGCGATTTTCCCTGGTGGCTGCTGTTGCCCCTAGTTGCCCTAGGCGGGCTAGCCTGGTTGCTCAGCCGCAGCAGAAACGATGTAGCCACCGAGGCAGGACCGGCTGCTGATGCTGCCGAGAGCCCTCCCGTCGCTGAGCATCCCGTTCCGCCGTTAGTAGACGCCCCTGCCGCAGCAAGCGCCGGAGCGCCGCTCTTAGCCAGCGAGCCTGAGGCGACAGCAGAAGCTGAGCCGCTGCCGCCGTCTGCATCAACCATAGAAGCTCCTACATCCGTAGCCGAGTCCTCTCTGCCTATGGCTGAGCCTCCAGTCCCTGGGGTAGTACCTCTGGCCCCAGTGGATGAGCCGGTGATGGCGGCAGTGCCGGAGCCCTCGACACCTGTTGTAGTGCCGCCTGCGCCAGTACCCGAGCCAGAGCCAGTACCCGAGCCTATGCCGGTGCCAGAACCTATGCCGGTGCCAGTACCAGAGCCGGTGCCGGTACCAGAACCCGTGGCGGAGATAATCACCGTCGATGAGGTTCCCCCTGCGATCGAGCCGATAGCTGAACCACCTGTGCCCCAGTCGGCAGCGATTTCTTCACCGGTTAGCTTAGGCGCGATGGGCTTGGCCGCAGGGGCAGCCGCTTCCTTAGTCAGCACCGAGGACCAGTCTACTGTCGAAGCCAGCAAGTTTAACGTCGTGGGTCGCCCTGCCGATCGCGAGCTAGACCTGTCCACCATTGACGATGGTTTGCCGCCGCTACCCGATGGCTATGGCGAGAGCCGCATTGTGCTAATGCCCCGCGACCCCCAGTGGGCCTACGCCTACTGGGACACGCCCCACACCCGCAAAGAAGACCTGCGCTACCAGGGGGGTGAGCACCTAGCGCTGCGTCTGTACGACGTGACCGGCATCAACCTAGATAGTCAGGCTCCCCACAGTCTGCAACAGGTCAGCTGCGACGAAATGGCCCGCGAGTGGTACATGCAGATTCCGGTCAGCGATCGCGACTATCAGGTAGAGATTGGCTACCTAACAGGCGACGGTCGCTGGCTGGTGCTGGCCCGCTCCAACACGGTTCGCATTCCCCCGATTTACCCCTCCGACTGGACCGAAGAGCACTTTCTCTCTATCAACTGGGAGGAAAACCTGCGCGGTAAGACCATGGTGACTCTAGTTGATTCGCGCGCGCAGAAAGCAGATGCAGGGCTGCACGAACAGCTCTATACCCTTTCCCAGGGTGGTGAAGCGCAGCGCGTTGACGGCTCTCTGTTCGGCTCTATGCACCACGTAGCTGGGTCAGCGGCACCCCCGGTCAGCTCCTTTGCTTTTTCTTCCGAGGCGGGCCTGGGGGCTATGGTGCCAACGATGTCGGGGCTATCGGGCCTCACTCTGTCGGGCGTTCCAGGGGCGCTGGCTGTTCCTGGTTTAACCATGTCAGGCTCTGGCCTGAATATGTCAGGCATTTCTGGTTTAACCATGTCGGGAATGGGCTTCTCAGCCTCAATGCCGCCGATTCGCCCGCGCCAGTTTTGGCTGGTAGCCGATGCTGAGCTGATTGTCTACGGCGCAACCGAGTCGGATGCTACCGTGACCATAGGGGGGGAGCCGGTTCAGCTCTCTGAGTCTGGCACCTTTCGGTTCCAGATCTCCTTCCAAGACGGCACCGTTGACTATCCGATTATGGCGGTTGCTGCCGACGGTGATCAAACCCGCAGCATTCACATGACCTTTGAGCGGCAAACCCCCGATCGCCGCACCAACACCAAAGAAGAAGCCCAGAACGAGTGGCCAGGCGCACAGGCCTAGCTCGTAATCGGCTGAGCCCAAGTTCAGCCCGTAGCGGGCGGAACTTGGGCTCACTAGCGCTATTCCACCAGCAGCGTTTTAGTCAAAATCACCATCCACATCTCGACGCCGCTCGACGCCCACACTATTCCCTCTAAGGAAGCTGCGCTCGGCGGTACGGGTATGGGTTCGCTCCAGTCGTTGGGGTCGGCGTAGCCCAGGGTGTGAAGGATTTTGATGGTGCGGTCGATCCCAGCCAGGCTGCCGTAGAGCAGATGGCGCACTCGCTCTTGATGGGGTTGAGGCTTGAGAGGGTAGTCAGGCGGAAGATTCGACGCGTCAGTGGCATCGGGTTCGAGATATTCAAACATCGGTTCTGTTTCCTTTCGTCGTTGCAGTGAGCAAGCCCATGCCGCACATCCCTCTCGGGATGGTCAGGGGTGGTCCCCTCTTGGGAGGGGAAGGGGTGGGTTCAACCCAGGCAACGCGCTGGCTGACTCGCGGTAATCAACAGGCGTTTTGCCGAGACTGACCCACCCCGCCCTGCGGGCACCCCTCCGAGGGAGGGGAAGGGCTGAGGAAAATAGAACGCGAAAACCCTAGCCACCCGCAGCTGAGGTGCAAACTGAGGGGGCTAGGGTACGATCGACCGTAGCCTCGCAATCTGCCTAAGAGATTTGCGGGGTTAGCTGTTCGTAGGTGTTGGTAGCACCTGCGGACAGCGCTAAAGTTTTCGAGTTCTGTGTACAGCCGCCGCACATTGCTGAGCGGCTTAACAAAAAAGGATAGTGGTACAAAAGCTCCCCGTCAACCGTATTAAAGTTAGTTGATGAAGGTAGAATCAGCTATCCAGCGGGCTTCTCACGCCTAGTCCACCTCGATTCAGAACATGGGTGTAAATCATGGTGGTCTTGACATCTCTATGGCCCAACAGCTCTTGTACCGTACGAATGTCGTAGCCATTTTGCAGCAGATGAGTGGCAAAGCTATGACGAAACGTATGGCAAGATACACGCCTTTGAATATCAGCAGCCCGAACGGCTCGTTTAACGGCCTTTTGCAAACCACTTTCATGGAGATGATGGCGACGGCAGATGCCCGTACGCGGATCGATGGAGCGGCGCTCTGCGGGGAATACATATTGCCAAACCCATTCCCGATCAGCATTAGGATATTTGCGTTCAAGAGCATAGGGCAAAGAAACCGACCCATAGCCTCGGGCTAAATCTTGTTGGTGCAGTTGCCGAATCCCTTGAATGTGGTGACTTAAAGGCTCAATCAGCGCACCTGGCAGCATCGTCACTCGGCTTTCTCCTCCTTTAGCATCTCGAATAATGAGTTGACGCTGGCTAAAATCAACATCTTTGATCCGTAGTTTCAGTCCTTTGGTCAGCCGTAGCCCACTACCGTAAAGCAGTTTAGCCACCAGCCGGTAAACTCCAGATAGATTGTTGAGTACAGCACTGACCTCGCTGGGCGTCAACACCGTCGGCAGGTAGCGAGTAGGCCGCGCTCGGACGGCATTCAAGTTCCAATCTGTATCGTGCTGATAAACCTCTCGATACAAAAATATCAAGGCGCTGAGCGCTTGATTTTGGGTAGACGGTGCGACCTTTTGCTCAACCGCGAGGTGAGTTAAAAACGCTTCTACCTCAGCGGCACCCATTTCTCTGGGTGGCCTCATCTGATGAAACGCTATGAATCGTTTGATCCAGTGGATATAACTTTTCTCGGTTTTGTAAGAGTAGTGCCTGACCCGAAGCACCTGGCGAACTTGGTCAAAAAGCTTAAGGGTAGATGCCACGGCAACGTTTGTACGGAGAACAGCAGTGT
>JBARUP010000362.1:0-9723 GCA_049645805.1 Nodosilinea sp. | reverse complement strand
GCATTACCCGCGACAGCATTCTTACCCTGGCCCACAGTTTAGGTATTGAGGTGGTCGAGCGTCCGGTAGATAAGTCGGAGCTGCTGATTGCTGACGAAGTATTTTTGAGTGGCACAGCGGCTAAAATCACTCCCGTACGCAAAGTTGAATCCTACACTCTGCCTACAGTTCGCCCCATAACCGATCGCCTGCGCGACAAGCTCATCGCTATCACCGAAGGCCGTGACGAAGCTTACCAAGACTGGGTGTTCCCCATTGAGCTGGGTTAGAGAGAGGATTGAATAGACCCACTACCTTTGCTGGATCAATTCAGTCACATCATCAGGCGTAGTGAGTCGAATTATAGGAACTCTGGGAAAGCATTACAACATGCTGCAAGGCAATGGCGCGATGGTCTACGGATTCCTTTTTTGCTCATCCCCTTACATCAAGTTCTTGAACATCAGCGCCACCTGCCCCTGCACTTTCTCAAGCCGAGGACGATTCTGCCACTCAGCGTAGGTAAGGCAAAGGCTTTCGGCTACCGCGTTGTTAAAAAACTGCTCGATTTTTTGCGCTAGCTCCGGATAAGTACCCGAGATGTTTAGCTCGTCGTTGTGGAAGTAGCTGCGGGGGTCGAAGTTAGCGCTGCCGGTGCTGACCCAGTCGTCATCGACAAGCACAAATTTGGCGTGGAGCATGCTGGGTTGGTGCTCGCAGATTGTGATCCCCGCCCGCAGCAGGGGGCCATATAGCCCTCGACTGGCCAGGTGAACGATGCGCTTGTCGGTCGCGCTACCCATAGTTAGTACCCGCACATCAACACCCTTCTTGTGGGCGTGGATAAGGGCGCGGACGGTGTTTCTGTCGGGCACAAAGTAGGGGCTACCAATCCACAGTCGCCGCCGCGCCGAAAGCATAGCTAGCTGCAGCAGCAGGCGAATAGACGATTCCCCTAGGCTAGAGGTGTCATCTGTAATGAACAGCGGAATACTACCTTCGCGCTGCACCGGATGAATCCCCTGAGCTAGGTTGAGCTCTCCGCCAGCGTACACCCAGTTTTGCAAGAATTTGCCTTGAAGCAGGCTGACCACCTCACCCTCGTAGGCAACCTCGAAGTCTGCCCAGGGAGCGGAGTCATGAGCAAACTCAACGCCGTCCCAGAAGTCAGAGATCCCAGCGCCGCCAATCAGCACTTTTCGGCCATCGACAATCAGCAGCTTGCGATGCGATCGCGAGTTGTAGTCAAACGGCGCACGCCAGCTAGGCCGCCGAAAAAACTGAATCTCAACACCGATATTAGTAAGTCGCCGCCAGTACTTCACGGGCATGGCGCTAGTACCCTGGTGGTCAAGCAGCAGCTGAACTTTTACCCCAGCTAAGGCGCGATCGGTAACCGCTTCGGCAAAAGCATCGGCCCGACGCCCCGGCGTCATAAAGTAGGTTTCATACTGAATGAGCTGCTCGGCACTGGCAAGAGCAGCAAAACGGGCCGTGTAGATATCGTCAACGGTGTGCCAAAAGCCGATCAAGCGACCCGTTGTATCAGCAGAGTCGGCTAGCCCTTCCAAAGTAAGGGCAAAGCGCGGGTCATCGGTACTAGGCACATTGACAATCACGTAGTCCGGCATCGTCCGAAAGACGCCGCGCATGTAGCCTATGGCTACCAGAAGCAGTGCCGCTAGGCCTAGCCCACCAGCTAGCCACCATAGCCACACAGGCGGAGGCTCCTCACTAGAATCGAGCTCAGTTTGCAGCGTGGGCATGGTTGATGGAGATTACGGCTAACCGAAGCATAAAACTCCAGAATAGCTCTGGTAACCTTGGACATCTCCCCCTAATAGACAGAGAATCTCTAGATGACAGTTGCTTCAGAATGCTATACCGGACGCTGCGACGGCAGCACCCGACCCAACACTACATATAGCACCAGGGCTACTACAATGCCGTTAACAGGCACAATGCCCCAGCCCGCCTGACCCGTGAAGTAGGCGATCGCAGACGCCACTACATAGGCAATTACCCCTGCCCAGTTAAAGGCAGGCTGCGGCTCGGCCAGCGAGGGAAACACGCCCTGGCGATTGACCCAGTAGTCGGCCATGATAATGCCGCCAATGGGGGGAATAAATGTGCCCAGCAAAATTAGGTACTGCACCAGACCTTCATAGATGCCGCCCCAGGCCATAAACAGCGCTATGGTGGCCCCACCCAGCACAAACAACGTGCGGCGGCTGGATCGAAACATATTCGATCCGGCAATGGAGAAAGCGTAGATGGTGTTGTCCTGGGTGGTCCACATATTTAGAAAGAACAGAACGAGACCGCCCACCAGCAGCCCCTGCTGGGCCATTACCTGAACAATGTCGGGCTCGCCGTAGACCTTGGCGCAGAACGCCCCGGAGAAAATCAAAAAGCCGTTGCCCAAAAAGAAGGCCAGCAGCGTGGCGATGAAACCGTCTCTACCGTTTTTTGAAAACCGGCTCCAGTTGGTGGCCTGGGTGCCGCCCGAGACGAAGGTGCCCACAATGATGGTAATAGCAGCGCTCAGGGGGAGAGGGTCGGCGATCGCGGCGGCCTGTAGCCCAGCGAAGCCGCCAATATCCCTCGCCGCTACCGTTAGGCTAATGGCCATCAGCAGCAGCATAGCCGGAACCGCCACCCGGCTCAGCCAGTCCATCGCCTTGTAGCCAAAGTAGGCCGTCGAGCAAAAGGCGTAGGTAAAGAACAGGATAATCAGCCAGTTCCACGATTCTGGCACCCCGGCTAGAGTGTTGAGCAGCTGCGCCATCAGGGCTGAGCCCCAGGCGTACCAGCCAATCTGCGTAAAGCCAAGAATAAAATCAACCCAGCGCGACCCCACGCTGCCAAAGCTATAGCGCGCCATCAGCACCGTAGTCAGACCGGTTTCCCCCGCAATGTAGCCCAGCAGCGCCGCGTACAGCCCCAAAATCAGGTTGCCGATCAAAATCAGCGCCACTAGGTTGGGCCAAAACTGAAACGATGGCCCCACTAGGCCACCGGCAAACAGCGTGCCAGAGTACAGGGTAAAGCCCGCTAGAATGGGGGCCAGGGAAAGCAGCGATCGCCGTGAGGTCAGCGGCACTGGAGTCAGGGGATAGTCTTCATTGGCCTTGCCCTGGGGCAGCGCAGCTGGCTCGGTAGTAGTAGACATGGGGGTTAGGGAATCACTTTAATCGCATTGTAAGGATAGGACAACGCGCAAAAAGTATCTACTAAACATTAATGCCCATAGCCACTGATCCACCTAAGCGTATTCCACCTAAAAGCCCTCTAGGTCTTCAAGGCAACGGGGTCAGCGTGCTGAGCTGGCATCCTGGTCCAGACAGTTTTTAACTGTTTTCAAACAAAATACTCTAAGCCGAGGGCGGTAGACTCCCTGACGCCCCCCCAGAAAGCCGGTTCTTCATCGCCTCTAGTTCACTATCAACCGTGCTTGAGCCACCCTCTAGAGCCGCAAACTGACGCTCTAGAGGATCGCCGCTGAGTTCTTCGAGGGCTTCTGACTTAGCCTCCATGTTTAGTACCCGCTGCTCCATCTGCTCAAACGCAGCCAGGGATCCGCCGGTACCGGTCTGGCCCAGCATATCTTGAATGCGCTGGGAGGCCTCGGCAGAGCGGGCGCGGGCAATATATAGGTCTTTTTTAGTGCGGGCGTCCGAAATCTTAGCCTCTAATCGTCGCATGTTGGTTTTGAGGCCGTCCACCACACCGCTCTGTTGCTCAAGCTGGGCATCCATCGCCTGAGCTGACTGCAGATAGGTTTGGCGACGGGTGAGGGCCTGACGAGCCAAATCTTCTTGCCCTTTCTGAATCGCTAGCTCGGCCCGGTTATACCACTCCTGGGCCGTCGATTTAGCCTGGGCGCTCTGACGTTCGGTGCGCTTTTGGGTAGCGATCGCCTGGGCGACCGCCTGCCGCAGCTGAATCAGGTTGGCCTGCATATCGGCCATGGCCTGCTCTAGTACCTTTTCAGGATCTTCAGCCTGGCTGACCATATTGGTCGCGCTAGCCCGCAGCACGCGCCGAACCCGCTCAAATAGCCCCATCGGGTATTCTCCCTCTATTAAGCCCTGCTTCAGGATAGCAGGCCACTAGAGAGGGTGAGGGCGGTGAGGAAGACTTGAAGGTGAAGCTTCTCCATTCCCTTATCGCTTCATCTTCGCTAGGGCGAAACTACCTGAGCCGGAATCCCCTGCCCTTCAAGCTGCTGCACCAGGTTTTGTGCCGATGATTCTTGGGAGAACGCGCCCATTTGAATGCGGGTGCCGCTGGAGAAGTCGCGTACGTAGGCATCGCTCACGGCCCCTCGCGCCGACTCTAGCGAGTCAGTACCGTTATAGTCAGTGACCACGTAGTAGTTGGGGATGGCCTGGGCCGGAGCCTGGGTAATAGGAGCGGGCGGCGCGAGGGCGGGCGGCGCAGCAGGCGCAGCGGGAGACGGGGCGCGATTGCGGGCTAAAGGCTGCGGTGGCTGCGCAGTAGGGACAGGGGAAGCCGTACGAGGCGCGGCCGAGGGTGCTGCCGGAGCGGCGGGTGCTGGTTGAGCCGCCCTCGGCTGAGAGGGCATAGCGGCGCGGGGAGCAGCTACAATCTCGGCACGCAGTACCGACGTATTGGGGCGGCCAGCCGGGGTCAATACACCAGGGCGTGGGGCCGGTGTCGCGGCGCGGCTCGCCGCAGGGTTAGGGGCTGCTCCCTGGGCCTGGCCGGGCTGAACCTGGCCGGGCTGCGCTTGTGCGGGCGCACTCTGGGCCGTGGGGGGCGGGTTGCTCGAAGGCAGAGTGCTGATGTCATCTAGGTCAAGAGATGCAAACTCCTGCTCCGACAGATCGGGGCCGAGCGGGCTGAAGCCCGACTCAGCACTGAGATCCTCGGCGGCAGCACCGTCGGGAAGTACAGGAGCAGGTTCACTCCTGAAGCGACGAGCGATCGGGCTGTTGCTCAGGTGACTGGCGGCCTGAGGCGAGGTCACCAGATAGCCCAGCCCAGCGCTACCTACAAGCAGGAGCAGCAGCGCCCCTATCCCCAGAGGGCTAGTCAGCTGCTGCATCAACGAGGGAGGCTGTTCAGAGCTAGGCCGAGCCGGGTTTGGTTGGGTATCCAGCAGGGCCTCAGTGCTTTCTAAATACTCTTCAGGAGCAGAGCGGTAGGTTGTCAGGGTGCCGCCGTGGCTGAGCCGTACCTGGGTGACGGCGGTTTTTGAGGGGTGTACCTGACTGTTGGACACTGACGCCCCCGCTGCGCCTTGCTGAGAGCCGCTGAACCCTGATGATGTAGCCGCACCTGTGTCCCCAGTGGCGGTCTTGAGGGCAATTAAATCAATCGGTTTGCGGTTTGTGCGCAGCTGTAGACGTGGTGTGGCCACGGCACCCTGGCCAGAACGCTGCTGGCGATAGCGGTACAGCTCGTCATCCAGGCTGAGGTTGAGGCTCTCGATCGCCCGCCGCAGGCGCAGAGTTGAATCATCCGAGGAGGCGTCAGGCCGAGTGGACAGAGCGGAGGGTACTGGCGTCATAGTCATGATCTACCTGGATGTAGCACTGATCAATACTACTGATTTCTCAAAAGTTGGCAACCATACAAGGAAGTCCTGGGGCAATTTGCTTTAGGTTGATCAAGATTTGGCGCTAGGGGTAGCGAAGTGGTCGCTATGCGATCGCAACTTTTGCGCTCCAAACGGGCTTTCTAAGCCTAATTACGAGTGCCGAAAAAACTATGGGTGCAGGTCTACTAGGGGCGATCGCGTACTGCGCTGGGCTGCTTTGGGTCAGTTTTTGGGTGCAGCATCTAGGGTTTGCTCCCTGGTCTGGGGTAGCCATCGCTGGAATAGGAGCCTTAGTGGCGGGGAGTATAGCGGCAGGCGTGTTGCCAACGTACTGGCGGCGAGGGCCAGGACCGACCCTGTGGCTAGCTGCCGGAGCCGTCGGTTTAGTGGCCGCCCTCAACTACGGTTTACGCTATCCGGCCCCCGCCTTGCTCGACGTTAGCCGCCTGCTCAGCCAGGGCGAAGCTGCCGGAGCCCAGCAGATTGTCTGGGGTCAGGTGCAAGACACGCCGCGTCTGACTCGCAGCGGTCGGGGGCAGCTGTGGCTTCAGGTCAGTCAGGTGCGGCGGTTAGACGCCAGCCAAAATCCCCTAAGCGCTCCAGGTATCGCCCAGGGCAAACTCTACGTCACCGTCCCGGCTGACCAGATCAACGCCCTGTACCCAGGACAGCGGGTGCAGGTGCAGGGCAAGCTCTACAGTCCTCAGCCATCTAAAAACCCCAACGCCTTTGACTTTCGCCAGTACCTAGCCAGCCAGCGCTGCTTCGCCGGATTCACAGGCGTGAGAGTGAATCCCGAAATAGGTCAGTCGCCCCCTGGGCTGGCGCTGTGGCAGATGCGGCAGCGCATTGCCCGCGCCCACGAGCAAGGGCTAGGGACTCCCGCTGGGCCGCTGGTCAGCGCCATGGCTCTAGGCCGTAAGGCGGTCAGTGTGCCCTACGACATTCAGGATGCGTTTATGCAGGCAGGTATGGCTCACACGATGGCGGCCAGCGGATTTCACGTGTCGCTCGTTTTAGGAGTCGTGCTGGCGATCGCAGGACACCGAACGATAACTCCGCGCCTGGCCCATCCCGTCGCCACCAAGGCGATTGCAGGTGGGGCAGCTCTGGTAATCTACGCGCTCATTACTGGCGGGCAGCCCAGCGTCATGCGAGCTACGGTGATGGGATTTGGTGTCTTGGCAGGCCTTACCCTAGAGCGCAGCGTCAAGCCCCTGGGCTGCCTGCTGCTGGCGGTTACCCTACTGCTGTTGATCAACCCCACCTGGATCGATGACGTTGGCTTTCGTCTCAGCGTCATGGCGACCTTTGGGCTAATGGTGGCGGTAAAGCCCATTACCGAGCGGCTGGAGTGGCTGCCGACGACGGTGGCGGCAGTCGCGGCGGTGCCCCTGGCGGCCTATCTGTGGACTGTTCCGCTAAGTCTTTACTACTTTAATACCCTCACCACCTACAGCATTTTGCTCAACATGGTGACCACTCCCCTGGTGATGGCCATTAGCCTAGGCGGCATGGCGAGCGGGCTAGTGGCGGTGGTGTGGCCCGGACTGGGGAGCCTGGTGGCTAGCCTGCTGTGGCTGCCCACTCACCTGCTGATTGGCCTAGTGCGCTGGGAGGTGAGCCTGCCCGGCAGCGCCCTGGCCACGGGCCATATTTCCCTAGGGCAAATGGTTGGACTCTACGGTCTCTATGGCGTATGGGGCTGGGGCCTGTGGGGGTGGCGACCAGCGCGGCAGCGCGGGCTAGTAGCGATTTTGATCGCGGCCCTGGCCCTAGGACCGCTGCTGTACAAAGAGGCGACGCTGGCTCAGGTAACCGTGCTGGCAGCGGGCAAAGATGCGGTAATGGTGGTGC
Organism: Nodosilinea sp.; assembly: GCA_049645805.1. Taxonomy (GTDB): domain Bacteria; phylum Cyanobacteriota; class Cyanobacteriia; order Phormidesmidales; family Phormidesmidaceae; genus Nodosilinea. The sequence continues at coordinate 2,321 of JBARUP010000362.1, read as the reverse complement.
AAAACGGGCGATCGCCCCTGCTTATCAACAGCGGCACCGACAAAACGGCGTTCTACACCGTGGTGCCCTTTCTGCGCCAGGCGGGCGTGCGCCAGCTTGCCAGCGCTGTTCACGGCGACGACAGCGACGGCGAAAACTGGCGCACCGTTGCCGAGAAAGCTCCCATTCGCAACTTTTACAGCGCTCATGTGGCCCTAGACTTCCCTCCGGTGAGGCAGCCCCATTTGCTAGCGGCTGGACAAGTACAGATGGTTGATCGTCAGCGGGTACAGTATTTACAGGACGGCGAGCGAGGTCTGCGACTGACGCTGCTGGGCCGCACCTGGCTACTGTTGCCCAAGCTCTCCCCCGATCGCCAAATGCCCTGGATTCAGGCTCACCCCAGCCTGCAAAGTGAGGTACTTTGGTGGCACGGCGAAGCGCTGAGCGAAGCAGCGATCGCAGCAATTGATCCCAAGGTGGCGATCGCCTCAGGTTCCACAATTGATCCTGCTACCGAGCAACGGCTGCGCGATCGGGGCGTCAAGGTGTTTTGCACCGAGCGCGATGGTGCCATTACCTGGAGCCCCCGGCGTGACTATCAAGCCTACCTATCGGCTCACCAGCATTCCGTCGGCTCTCTAGAGTAGGCTGGCTTCCCTCAGCGATCGCTCATCTGGTTTTCAGACTGGTGGTATAGGCTCAATTCTGACCTCCCGTTTGCGATGGCTCCCAGATATGGGCGAGGCGTTCTCTGAGCTAGATTCGGTTCTAGTGGTTATTCCAGTCCAAAACGAAGCTGCTACCATTGCCGGGGTATTGAAAAGCCTTCAGGCCCTGGGGCTAAGCCACATTCGGGTGGTGGATAACGGCAGTACCGATGACAGTGCGGAGATTGCGACCCGCTGCGGGGCCAAGGTGCTGTACGAACCTAGGCCAGGCTACGGCCAGGCCTGCTGGCGCGGTCTACAGCAGATGCCCCAGGGCGTTAGCTGGGTACTGTTTTGCGATGGCGACGGTAGTGACAACCTAGATAATCTCCCCAGCTTCTTAGCGCGACGCATTCAGTTTGATTTCGTTTTGGGCAACCGGGCCGCTACCGCCGCTGGGCGAGCGGCTCTGACTCCCGCCCAGCAGCTTGGGAACTGGCTAGCTACGGGGTTAATCTGGCTGGGGTGGGGCTACCGCTACTGCGACCTTGGCCCCCTGCGGCTGATTCGGCGATCGGCTCTAAAGCACATTTCTATGCAGGACCGAGGCTTCGGCTGGACAGTGGAGATGCAGGTGCGGGCGATCGAGTGTGGGCTGCGTATCTGCGAGCTGCCGGTAGCCTACCGCCCTCGCCAGGGGGGGAAGTCTAAGATTTCGGGCACCCTGCGCGGGAGCGTGCGGGCCGGCACGGTGATTCTCAGCACCCTGAGCCGTCTGTATCTGCGTCGCCTCAGGTGGCCAAAATTCTAGCCGTCAAACATCTCCACCCATGACTCCAGCTTTCAACCCAACTCGACCCTGGCCTTTGCTCAGCATCAGCGCCCTGCTGCTAGTGGCAGGGGTCGCGCTGATGCGCCCCTACGGAGAGTTTGTCGAGCCAGCGATACTGCATCAGTTCTGGCTAGGGGCAGCGGTTATGGGAACAGGGTTTGCCCTCTCTTGGTACCTGCGATCGCTGTCAGGAGTCTGGTTTTGGGGAGTAGCCCTAACCACCCGGCTGCTGCTGCTGCCCATGCAGCCGGGGGACGACCTGTGGCGCTACCTGTGGGAAGGGCACATCCAAACCCTGGGCTTTAGTCCCTATCATTTTGCCCCCAGCGCTCCGACGCTAGAGCCCTACCGCACCCTCTGGTGGTCGGCCATCAACCACAGCGATGTGTCGGCGATTTATCCCCCCATTACCCAGCTGGGATTTCGGCTGCTGGCGGCAATCGCGCTGCATCCGCTTTTGTTCAAGCTGGCCTTTGTGGCGGCTGATCTGGCTACGGCTTGGCTACTAAGCCGCCGTTTTGGCTACCTGCGCGCCACCCTTTACGCCTGGAACCCCATGGTGATCTACAGCTTCGCTGGGGGTGCCCACTACGACAGCTGGTTCATTTTGCCCCTGGTCGCCGCCTGGCTGCTTGATGACACCGCAACTCGACGCTCCTGGCTCTGGGTGGCGGGGCTGGTAGGGGTTAGCGTAGCGGTGAAGTGGGTATCGCTGCCCATAGTGGTTTTTTTGGTGTGGCGATCGCTGCGCCAGCAGCAGTGGGGCCGAGCGATTACCGGCGGAGCCCTGGGCCTGCTGCCCATGACCTTATCGGCCCTGCCCTTTTGCCACTCGGGCACCTGCCCGCTGATTCCAACCC
>JBARUP010000361.1:0-4214 GCA_049645805.1 Nodosilinea sp. | reverse complement strand
CTTAACACTCGTTCACAAATACCCAGGCACCATGGCACAAGACCTACAGCAATTTTTAACCCTGCTAGAGCAGCGCGGGCAGCTTCGCCGCATTACGGCTCCTGTTAGCCCCGACCTAGAAATTGCTGAGATTGCCAACCGCCTGCTGCTCGGCGGCGGCCCCGCTCTGCTGTTTGAAAACGTGCGGGGGGCAGCTATGCCGCTAGCTATCAACGTGCTGGGCACCGTCGAGCGGGTGTGCTGGGCCATGGGCATGGAGCAACCGGCTGAGCTCGAAACCCTGGGTGAGAAGCTGGCGCTGCTCTATCAGCCCCGACCCCCCAAACAGTTTTCCCAGGCCGTTGACCTGGGAAAAGCTCTGTTTGACGTGGTAAAGGCCAAGCCCGTGCGCGATCTGCTGCCGTCCTGTCAGCAGGTCGTGCTCAAGGACACCGCCGTTGATCTCAACCAGATACCTCTGCTGCGGGTTTATCCTGGCGATGCCGACAAGGTCATCACCCTGGGGCTGATGATTACCAAAGACCCAGAAACCAACGTTCCCAACATTGGGGTGTACCGACTTCAGCTCCAGTCTAAAAACACGGCCACAGTACAGTGGCTCTCAGTACGAGGCTGTAGCCGCCACCTGCGCAAAGCGGCTGAGATGGGTAAAAAGCTGGAGGTAGCGATCGCGATCGGCGTGCACCCGTTAGTCATTCTTGCCGCCGCCACCCCGCTACCCATTGACCTATCGGAGTGGCTATTTGCGGGGCTGTACGCCGGTAAAGGGCTGAGCCTAGCTAAGTGCAAAACCGTAGATTTAGAGGTGCCCGCCGCCTCCGAGATCGTGCTAGAAGGCACTATTACCCCCGGTGAAACCGCCGTTGATGGACCAGCGGGCGACCACATTGGCTACTACGGCGGCGTCAACGAAGCCGCGCCCCTGCTGCGGTTCCACTGCATGACCCACTGCAAAAACCCGATCTACATGACCACCTTTAGCGGTCGCCCCCCCAAAGAAGACGCCATGATGGCGATCGCCCTCAACCGCATCTACAACCCCATCCTGCGCCAGCAGGTGCCCGAAATTCAGGACTTTTTTCTGCCGATGGAGGGGCTGAGCTACAAAGCCGCCGTGCTCTCAATCGAAAAGTCGTACCCAGGTCAGGCTAAGCGGGCTGCCCTGGCCTTTTGGTCGGCGCTACCCCAGTTCAGCTACACGAAGTTTGTGATTGTGGTCGATAAGGCCATCAACATTCGCGATCCGCGCCAGGTGATGTGGGCCGTCACCTCCAAGGTTGACCCCGTACGCGACGTGTTTATCTTGCCCGACAACCCCTTCGATCGCCTCGACTTTGCCACCGAAAAGCCTGGCCTAGGCAGCCGCATGGGCATCGACGCTACCACTAAGGTCTACCCCGAAACCGACCGGCCCTGGAGCGAAGAACTGACGCCTGACCCTGACACAGCAGCCTTGGTAGACAGCCGCTGGGCCGAGTACGGCCTAAACGACTTAAACCTGGGTGATGTCGATCCCAATTTGTTTGGCTACGACCTGCGCTAGGAGAAGAAAGTGGTGAAACCCTTCTCACAACTGAAGATTCAGACTCAAGGAGCAGCCCTGGAAGCATAATCGGCAGCTTTCCCCCTCCCGATACCCGTAGGATGAGCGAAGTCGAAACCCGAGCAATGAACACGCTACTCGGGCGCAGCTTCCTGGCTAGAAAACGACAGCGGCTGACTGGTCAAAATTTCGCGGTAGGACTGGGCTAGATTTTGGGCGATCGCGGGCCAGCCGTACTTTGTTGAGGCCAATCGCTGGCCGTTGTGGCCAAGCTGACCTCTCAATTCGGCAGAACTCAGCAGTTTAGCCAAGGCATCTGTCCAGTCATCTAGGCAACTAGGAATCACAAGCCCTGCTCGGGCCGCAGCGATATCAACCGCAATTTGAATCTCAGGGGTAATCAAAACCGGCAGGGCGGCAGCCAGGGCTTCGGCCACAGCAATGCCAAAATTCTCCGAATACGACGGTAGCGCAAACAGGTCAGACCCTTGCAGCAGCAAATCTTTGTCGGAGCCAGAGACAAAGCCTGTAAAGGTGACGCTGTCGGCGATGCCTAGGTCGTGGGCAAGGGCTTGAAGGCGATCGCAGTAGTCAGCCTCCCCTGAGCCAGCCAGCAGAAGATGGTAGCGGTGGAGCCTGGGGCTAAGCTGGGCAAAGGCGCGCAGCAAAAAGTCGGGTCGTTTTTTTCCGTGCAGGCGCGACAGAAACAAGGCAACGGTGCTGTCTGGGGGCAGGGAGTAGCGATCGCGCAGTGCTGCTGCTGCATTGAGCATAGCGGGTGCGAAATGAACCCCCAGGGGCAGCACCAGGGCCGGGGCGGTTACCCCAAACCGTCTAACGTCGGCGGCTTCGGCGGATGTCGTGCAGTGAATAGCGGCGGCTCGGTTAAGCGTAGAGCGCTCGATTAGACGACCATACAGCTGTTTTTTGCGCCGCCCCTGCTGGAGCGCCCAGGGCGTTAGCTGGCCGATGGTGCTAGAGACATAGGGAACGGCGCAAACCTGAGCTAGTCTTGCCGCCACCGTGGGAGCGTAGCAAAACAAGTAGTGGGTGTGGATAAGGTCGTAGTGGCGTAGATTGTGCACCAGCCACTGAGTCAGCCCTACCGACGGAATGAAGGCTTTGAGTCGAGCCAGGCGCGGGAAAAACCAGACCGGCACGCCTGCGTAGTCAATCCGCTGGCCAGTGGGTACGTCGAGCAGACCGGTTTCATCGTCGTTGGTGGTGGCTATTTCAGCCTCAACACCTAGCTGTTGCAGTCCTTTGACCATGTTGATGGCGGCCTCGGTCGGCCCGCCCAGCCGGTAGCTCAAAGACGGCAGCACGTGGAGAATTTTCATGCTAGGGTGACGCCAGCTCAGCCTGCCGGAGCAAGGCTAAGAGATTGGCCTGAAAACTTTCGAACCCGTAGATTTCTTTGACTTTTTGGCGCAGAGTCTCGGGCTGATATAGAAGAGGATGCGATGATTTACCCTGAAGAATTTCTGTTAAAGTAAGCGCTATTTCGTCAATGCTATCGGGGTCAACTAGAACCCCTAGTTCACCGTTGCACAGAGCGTCAAGCGCACCATCTTGATTGCCGCCGACGGCAGGTTTGCCGCAGGCGAGGGCCTCAAGATACACAATGCCAAATCCCTCGCCTTTGCTCGGCATCGCAAAGACATCGCACAGATTGTAGTAGTCGCGGATCTCTTGGTCAGGTACAAAGCCAGCTAGCGTCACACAGTCCTGTAAATCTAGAGAATTAATCAATGCCTCTACTCGGGGGCGATCGCTGCCTTTCCCCACCAGAACGTAGTGCACATCAGGCACCTGCTGGCGAATCAAAGGCATGGCCCGAATAACTTGGTCATAGCCCTTGTACTGCTCATCGTCGGCCAAACGAGCCACCGTCAGAATCACGGGCTGGTCGACCTTGAGATGATGCCTATCGAGCAGGTAATTAGATTTTGGCCCGATGTGAAAGCGATCAATATTGAAGGTTACGGGCAAAAGAGAGATTCGATCGGCAGACAGGCCTTGTTCGTGCATCAAGCGATCGCGCGTGTAGCCGCTAATGGACACTATATTCTGAGCCTCTTGCAAAGCCCGACGTCGCCAAGGATCTTCAATGTCCCAGGCGTCAACACCATAGACTAGAATCCAGTATGGAATACCCAGCCAGCGCCAAAGCGCGTAGGCAACCGGGGCGAAATTTAGGTGGCCGCACAAAACTAGGGCCGGACGCTGTTGAAAACAGGCTGACAGAATTTTTGCGCTAAAGAACAGCGTGCGCAACGAGTTAGGAACCCAACCCGAAAAGGTAAACGAGAAGAAGTCTTCTTCGAACAGATGCTCCGGCTTGCGGACATCTAGCTTATCTGCAACCAAAACATCAATATTTGACAAGGTACGCTCCTGTTTATTAAGACAGGCGATCGCGCACAGAACATCGCATAGATAGACCTGGATTCCACCCTTGAACTCAAACAGGTTAGGTACCCAAAAATGGACTAGCCTTTTAAAGTTTTGCCCTTTGTTCATAAAGTAAGTTTTCTCAAGGACGCTAATCTTTAGAGCAGGTCTTTGATTTTCTGAGCTAGCCTCTGGCGATAGGTAGACCAGTTTAAAGACTCGGCCCTTCGACGGGCAGCATGCCCCATTGCCACTAGCTGGTCAGGATGTTGATAGC